>JANPEU010000583.1:0-12554 GCA_031423175.1 Bacteroidota bacterium | reverse complement strand
ATCACGCCTTAGTTCAATGGAAGCCTGTTGCGATTCGCCATAACTCAATTCATCTTTACTATTCATAAAAACAGGTGTAACCCGATAAATGAATTCACCATCTTTATTTGCGTTGTAAGGAAAATGCACCCAGCGAAATTTTTGAATTGGCGAACGCAGAGTGGTTAACGTATTCGGGTCATTTCTATCGGCTCCCGCAAAACTTATTCTGTTTTTTAATGTGAAAAATTTGTTTCCGCTTGGTTCTTTAAATTCAATTGCAAAGCCAACAAAATCTTTTGGTGGTTGTGCTTTTTTCCAATTCATAGCAAGCAGACACATGCCATCGCCGCGATGAATTTTTAAAGTAAATAATGCTTTGTCATTTTTTCCGGTTACCTGAAACCCGGCCGTGTTTGAAGTAGGCATAGCTATTAATTTTAATGGTTAAAAAAAATAAGTGCTGCTAATCTTTGCCTGTTGATTAATAAAGTGCGGATTGAAGGCTGTTTACTAAAGGGGATGAAACGCAGATTAAAATTAGGGTTTATTATTTCATAAACAAAAACAACCTTAAAAATTAATTTTTTAAGTTATTGCCTGTTTTTTTCTTTCGCTTTACCAATTTCATTTTAATTATCCTTACATCCTGAAGCGGCCTGTTAACATCACGGCCTTTACTTGTTTGTACGGCAGCAATTTTATCTACTACTTCCAATCCAATTACTACTTCTCCAAAGACGGTATAATTTTGATCGAGATGCGGAATGCCGCCAATCGTTTTATAGACCTCACGCCACTCAGCTGAAATTTTTCTTCCATTTAATCTCATTACTTCAACAGAATCTAACCCAGCATCTGTAAATATTTTTCCCTGAGCTATATAAAATTGACAACTGCTGCTGGCTTTTTGAGGATTTACATCATCCCCCGTTCTTGCAGCTGCTATTACTCCTTTCTTATGAAACATTGTTTTTCTAAACTCTGCGGGTATTGTATAATTCAAACCACCATTGCCTAAAGGAATTCCCGCAACTGCCGTTTTACTGTTGGGGTCGCCACCTTGTATCATAAAATTTTGGATAACCCGGTGAAATAAAACGCTGTCGTAAAAATGTTTTTTAACTAATTTCAAAAAATTATCACGATGTAATGGCGTGGAGTCGGAAAGCCGGACAATAATATTACCCATACTTGTTTCCATCAGCACATCTCTTTTCCTGTCTCTCTTTTTTACTGTAGTATCTTTTTGTGCATCTGCATTAAATACAAAAAGAAAACTGAGCAATACTAAAAATGCTTTTCTCATAATTTTTTAAACTTTTTTAGACAGCGGTAAAGTGGTTGGGATTTATGTGGTTGGTGGTTTATTCATTTCAAAATAAAGTAACACATGATCTTTTAAAAAATTTTCCTGTTCATACGCATCCATCTCCGGTAAAGGTTTCAGTTGTTTAAAATGTGGCCAGCCATCATCATCCTTCCCTTCTATCTCATAAAAACCACTTTGTGAAAGAAGTGAGCAAGTGGCCACATGCATCAGGTCTTGCTTTTGTTCTTTGGAAAATTTTTCTTTGGTTCCTCCAAATTCCTGGATACCGATTAAAAATAAAATAGCTTCCAGGTCAGGTTTTTTTCCAAACCGTTCTACTAATTCAGCTTCAAGTTTCCACCAGCGTTGTTGTAAATCATCTTTTGCAAACATGGCAGCAAAGATAGCCGTCGGATAATTTAATTTCGCATAAAATATTCTTGTAGTTTAGTTTTGAAAAAAATATTTTATGACGGCAGCCAAAGACAATTTCAGCATCAGCACGGATAAATTAAAATTAGATTTATCGGTTATTCATAATTTTCTTTCTCACTCGTACTGGTCAGAAAATATTCCGTTTGAAACCATGCAAAAATCCATTGAAGGTTCAATGTGTTTTGGCGTTTATGATAACGGCAATCAGGCTTTGCCTGTCGGCAGACAAATTGGTTTTGCAAGAATGGTTACTGACAATGCAACCTTCGGTTATCTCGCAGATGTTTTTATTATTGAAGAATACCGTGGCATGGGATTAAGTAAATGGTTGATGGAATTTATTCTTTCACATCCTGACCTGCAGGGGCTGAGGCGCATACTATTGGCAACAAGAGATGCGCATAGCCTGTACAAACAATTTGGATTTACACCTTTAAGCAATCCTGAACGGTTTATGCATATACACAATCCGGATATTTATAAAAATGCTGAATAAATCCTTCAACGATTATCTTTGCGACAAATAAAAAGATCATGTTGCAGTTACAGGTATTAAGACAAAATGCGGAGGCAGTAAAAGAAAAATTAGCTGTTAAGAATTTTTATGACCTGTCATTAGTCGATAAAATACTTGGACTGGACGAAGAATTGCGCAAACTAAAAACAGAAACTGAAACGTTGCAAGCTGAATTAAACGCTGCAAGTAAGGAAATAGGTGTCCTGATGGGAAAAGGGGAAAAAGAAAAAGCTAATGAAAAGAAGATGGAGGTTGCAAAAAATAAAACTGTAATACAGCAACAGAATGAAAAATTATCTCAGCTTGAATCTTTATTGAATGACAATTTGGTTTTACTTCCCAATCTTCCTTCAGAAAAAGTGCCGCCGGGTAAAACACCGGCTGAGAACATTTCAATAAAAGAAGGCGGCATAAAACCACAATTGTCAGCTGGCTCTGTTCCACATTGGGAGTTAATTAAAAAATATGATATTGTTGATTTTGAAACCGGCGTAAAAATAACCGGTAGTGGTTTTCCATTATACAAAGGAAAAGGTGCAAAACTGCAAAGAGCATTGGTACAATATTTTTTAGATTTTAATACTGCTGCGGGATATACTGAATATCTGACACCATTGATGGTGAATGAAGCTTCCGCACATGGTACCGGTCAGTTGCCAGATAAAGAAGGGCAGATGTACTTCATGCCAGCTGATAATTTTTATATGATCCCAACTGCTGAAGTACCGCTTACAAATATTTACCGGGATGAGATTGTAAAAGAAAATGATTTACCAATTATGATGACAGCATTTTCACCTTGCTTTCGAAGAGAAGCCGGAAGTTTTGGTGCCGATGTAAGAGGACTGAATCGTGTACACCAGTTCGATAAAGTTGAAATTGTTCAGTTGGTTCATCCAGAAAAAAGTTATGAAGTACATATAGAAATGGTAAATCATGTTGAAAAACTTTTGCAATCCCTGGAGTTACCTTACCGCATATTGGCATTGTGCGGTGGCGATATGAGTTTTGCATCGGCACTTACTTACGATTTTGAAGTGTACAGTGCTGCACAACAAAAATGGTTGGAAGTAAGTTCTGTTTCAAACTTTGAAACTTTTCAAAGCAACCGGATGAAAATTCGTTTTAAAGACAGTAGTAATAAAATGCAGTTAGTACATACCTTAAATGGAAGTTCGCTTGCATTGCCACGCATCGTTGCATGCTTGTTGGAGAATAATCAAACTCCTGGTGGAATAAACTTACCCGAAGTGTTGCATAAATATTTTGGTGATTCAACTATTTCTTAAATACAAAGTCATACATCGGAAATTTTCAAATGAAAACAACCTTTTTCGTTTTACTTGTCGTAATTATCGTTGTTGCGTGCAGTAAAAAAACTTTACCCACTATTGAGCGACGTACTGAAGAACCGCCTGCACCTGTTATTGTAATAAATATGGCAGCAGGAGAAAAATTATATACCACTCGTTGTATCCGTTGTCATGAACTGTATAAGCCTGAAAAATATACTGCACAGCGATGGGAAACGATACTTACAGTAATGATTCCCCGTGCTGGATTATCCGGCGCAGATGCTGCAAGTGTAAGGGCTTATATAAAAGCGAACAGTGCTGTTAATTAATTTGATACTTTTCTTTTGGACTGAGCTGCATAGCTATTATCATCGACTGTTGTCTCAATTCTTCCAGTGGAAGAATTACTCACCTATACGTTCGGTAACCTGCCGGCCGGCCGGCAGGTTCTATTCAGCATAAGCACTCCGATTATTTAAAACTTTCTCTCTTTAGTAAGGTTTGTCATTCCTGATTCCGCCATCGGCGGAGAGGAGTCTCATGAATTATTGATTGTGTAAGTTGCTTTAATATTAAAGAACTTTCCTTGTTCGATGTGTCTGAGATGCTTCGTACCTCAGCATGATAAGACTCCGATAAAATGAAAATTCATTTTTTTAGTAAGGCCTGGTATTCCTATTGCTTGAAACTTATAAAAGCAATCAATCAGCAAAAAGATTTAACCCTATTTTTGGCTTATGGACGGATACAACGCAATCTATCATCTTCAGGGGCATGAGCCACAAAATGCTACAATCCTGTTTTTAAAAGACAAATTAAGCCTTGGCTTACTAGATGAATTTGGCAAACCAAAAATTGTGTACTGGTTTTATGTTAAAATAATTCGTGAACAATTCCGCAAAGCTGGTAAAATTGTTGTGCGACATGAAGGTTACCCTGCACAAAGTTTCGAGGTAAGTCAGAATGAATTTGCTGATAAACTGGAAGATGAATTCAGAAAAATGGATCGTTCACTTATCAGAAAAATATTTACACCGGGTGCTGTTGCTTTAATTCGCTTTTCAATAATTTTCTTTGGGTTGCTGGCAGCTATTTATTTTTTTATTGTTCCCTGGCTGGCTGTAAGAATGGCAAACAAGGTTCCTGTTTCCTTCGAAGAAAATATGGGGAATGGCATGTTTGATGCTTTGAAAACAGGAATGAAGATTGATGAATCGAAAACAGCAATCATCAATGATTTTTTTAAGGAACTTACTATTCCCACAAAATATAATATCAGACTATCAGTAGTAAAGAGTGATATAGCAAATGCTTTTGCCATGCCCGGCGGAAATATTGTGGTATATGATAAATTGCTGAATGGCATGAACAGTTATGAAGAATTGGCAGCATTATTATGTCATGAATTTACGCATGTAAATAATAAGCACACTACTAAATCATTGTTTCGTCAGTTAGGTTCTACCGTTTTTCTTTCTGTATTAATTGGTGATGTAAGTGCAGTAAGTAGTGTTATCATTGGCAATGCCGATAGACTGAAAGGGTTGTCGTATGGCAGAAGCCTGGAAAAAGAATCGGACCTAAACGGGCTTCAACTCTTAAGTGACCGAAAAATTGATTGCAATGGTTTTGTAAAACTATTTGAACTATTACAAAAAGAAGTGGACGCCGCTGGTGTTAAAGACCCTGTTGAATGGATAAGCAGTCATCCTGATTTGCAAAAAAGAATTGAGTATGTAAAATCAAACGAGCTTTTTAATTTAAGAGGCATTGAAAAAAATGAAACATTGCAGGCTTTGTTTTTAAAATTAAAGACAACAGAATAAAATTTTCACTTAACATTTATTTCAGGTAAGCTTACGTTAAAGGATGCCGGAAAATTTTTCTACATCCTTTTTCTTTTTCATTTTAGCGGCACAAAAAAATTAACGCTTATGAAAAAGTATTTACTCACTTCTGTTATTTCGTTTTCTATTCTTTCCGGGTTGTTCGGTCAAATATCAAAAGGCTCTGTTTTGCTGGGTGGTGATTTTTCAGCGTCCACAGCAAAACAAAAATCAGGTGTAACCGAATCAAGTAACAGCGGATTTTCAGTATCTCCTCTAATTGGGAAAGCGATAAAAGAAAATTTTATTGTTGGCGGATCACTGAGGGTTGGGTATGGAAAAAATAAAACAACAACCAATAATTCCAATGTAAACAACTCATACGGTGTGGGGGTTTTTGTAAGAAAATACAAAAATTTCAAGGGGAATGTATATGGGTTTTTACAGGGCGGCGCAGATGCCGGAACCGAAAAAACAAAGTACAGTCAAAACAACAGCCTTATTAATACGAACAATGTAATAAGAGCAGGTATTAGTTTAACACCTGGAATATCCTTTAAAGTGTCCAATAAATTACATCTTGAAACCGGACTCAGAGAGGTTGCTTCCCTTACTTATCAGCATCAAAAAATTAATGACATGAATAATAATGTCAATAATGAATCTGTTTCAAACAGCTTTTCTGTTTATTCAAGCCTTAATAATTTCACTTCTGGTCTTTATTTCGGGTTCAGGCTATTGCTGAATAAAAAATAAGCCAGCCTTACAATGAAAATTTAAAAGGGTGCCTTTAACCAGGCGCCCTTTCTTTTATTGAAATAAAGTACCCGGCGTATTCGGTCGCATTTTACCCAAATGCAAATAAGCTTTTTCGGTTACTTCCCTGCCTCTTGGTGTACGTTGTATAAATCCTTCCTGAATTAAAAAGGGTTCATACACTTCTTCCAGTGTTCCAGCTTCTTCACCAACTGCGGTTGCAATCGTTGTGATGCCAACAGGCCCGCCTTTGAATTTATCTATGATGGTGGAAAGAATTCTATTGTCCATATCATCCAATCCATGTTCATCCACATTCAATGCTTTCAATGCATGCTGTGTAATACCAAAATCGATTTCGCCATCGTTCAATACCTGTGCAAAATCCCGTACCCGGCGCAGCAATCCATTTGCAATACGTGGGGTGCCACGGCTTCTTCTTCCTATTTCATGCACGGCTTCTTCCGAAATCTTTGTATCCAGAATTTTTGAAGAGCGGTGAATAATTTTATTTAATACTTCACTTGTATAATATTCTAATCTTGATTTTATAGCAAACCTCGAAAGCAGCGGAGCCGTTAATAAACCACTGCGTGTTGTAGCACCAATTAATGTAAAGGGATTAAGATTAATCTGAACACTTCTTGCATTAGGACCGCTGTCGATCATAATATCAATGCGGTAATCTTCCATGGCAGCATATAAATATTCTTCCACTACCGTACTCAAACGATGAATTTCATCTATAAATAAAACATCATTGGCTTCAAGATTCGTAAGCAGTCCTGCAAGGTCACCCGGTTTTTCTATTACGGGTCCGGAGGTCTCTTTAATTTTCACACCCATTTCATTTGCTACAATTCTTGATAAAGTTGTTTTCCCTAAACCAGGTGGTCCATGAAATAAGACATGATCCAATGCTTCGCCCCGCATCTTTGCGGCTTTTATAAAAATTTTCAGATTATCGATGATTGGAGACTGACCCGCAAAATCATTTATAACAGAAGGACGGATATTGTTTTCAAATTCTTTGTCATCAATACTCATTGATTCTTTATCGCTTTTAAGATTTGGATTACTCATATTTTTTTTGCTACTGCTGTAAAGCTAATTATAAATAAACATCTGAATAGATTTCAAATTAAAAAAGGTGTATTCCAAATTTTCGCTTTTAAACTATTGAATTGTATAAATCAGTTAAATAATTATACTTTTTTACCTGAACCACATAAGAACATAGAAACATAGGACTTCACATAGGAGAACCTATGTGTGTATTACTATGTGTTTTATGTGCTCCGATAGCTATCGGGATGTTTCAAAATCAAATGCGAAAATTTGGAATGTAGCCATAAAAAAAAGGCACCCCGTAAATATCGGGATGCCTTGCGTATCGTAATTGATTTAGTGAATCATCAATGAGCCGGAACAATCACTTTGAAAGTTTTCTCAGATGTTCTTACACCGTCATCGTAATAGATATAAACCATATAAACAGCTGCTGGCAAATGCCGGATATTAACTGGCAATACTCTGCCATATGGCAAGTTGCTCCATTGTTGCTGTTTCACCATTTGCCCACTGCTTGTATATACTTTCATTGCCAGATACCTGTACAGTGTACTGTTTACTCTTATGTTAAACTGTCCATTGTTAGGATTTGGATAAAGCAATACACCATTGTCTGACAGTAACCGGACACGTTCTGCACAATCTTCCACTTTAATAGTAATGATTGCAGAGTCGGCACAACCAGAAGGTGTGTTTGTTACTTTATACTTAATCGGGAATGTGCCAACTGCAGCATTGTATGGTAAGAAGGAGTTGGTTCCCGCTAATACACCAGCACCAGTCCATACACCACCTGCAGGGCTACCACTTAAAGCTACTAATGTATCACTGTAACAAACCCGTGCTGTAATTGGAACTGCTGTTACAACTGGTGTTGCATTTACAGTTAACTGAGAAGCACTTGATGTAATTGTAAAATTACAATTGGTAGTTATAATGCAACGATACCATCTGCCATTAATAGAAAGCGGTGCATTACCTATGGTAAGTATAGACGAGAACACATTATTGTAAAAAGGAATAGAAGCAGATGAAGTATTTGCCAGATCAACAAACGTGATATTATCTGTACTCACCTGCCATTTGTAACTAATGGTATTTGCCACAGCACTTGCCACAACACCTATTGTGGTTGTGTATCTTTCGCAAACAACTGTGGTTGCAGCTGGTTGAGTTGTTATGGTTGGTGCTGTACCAATTTGTAATACCACACCATTTGAAGTAACAGATGGAGTACATGTACCGCTGACTACAACAGTATAAGTTGCGGCATCAGCCAATGATACACCCGATAAAGTTAATGTCGCAGAAGTAGCACCTGAAACATTACCACCATTTACAAGATTTGTTACGCCTTTCCTCCATTGATATGTAAGGCCTGCACCCGTTGCAACTACTGTATATGAAACATTAAAGCCAGGACAGATTATTTGTGAAGCTGGTATTGGCTGAGTTGTAATTGCAGGTAGCTCAAGAACATTTACAACAGCAACACCCGGAGCAGCACTTGTACAACCAAAGCTGCTTATAGCACTAACTGAATATGTAATGCTGGTAGCTGGTGATAATAGTGCAAGCGTTGGTGATGCAGTTACACTACTACCAGTGGTTGAGCTAAGAGCTGTAGCAGGTGACCATGTATAGGTATTGATACTACTTGTTGGATCGGTTACATTAAGAACTATAGAACTTCCGTTACAAATATTTCCGCCCGCATATGTAAATGTGATACTCCAGCTTGTGATATTTCCAAAATCACCACCTGCATCATCTACAACAAATAATCTCCAGTTACCATTCGGAGTTAACCCGGAATTAAATGAAGCTATGGTTGGTGTAGCCTGTGTTAAACTTCCAGGACCCGGAGCAGCGAAAGCATCAGTAGCACCATTATTAGTCGGGTTGTAAATTCCATTTGGATTTAAAAGTGTGGTAGACATTGCAGGGAATCCATCTCTGAAGGTATAATTATTATTTATCAAATCTGGAGCACCTCCAACATCTGACATTAAGATAACATTTGTACCATTCGGAGATTGTAAAACAATATCAATATCACCGGGGAATGTATGATTCATTCCATTCAGGCTCACGGAAAATACCTGGGCAGATGCCTGTAAGCCGCTCGTTGTAATGGTACTAGGGTAAGGTCCGGCTATTCCGGAAGTTCCGGTGGCCGGAACTAAAATGGCGCCACCAGTAGAATTAAATACAACCGGTACTGTTGGTGTAATTACAGGTATTGGTCTTGGATTAACAGTTACAGAAATTGGTGATGTAACAAAACATCCTCTGCTATCCGTAGTTGTTAAATTATAAACCTGAGTACCTGCGCCAAGATTACTAACCGTAAAGTTTCCGGTTGGGTTTGTTGGTCCGCCCGTAGCGGCATTTTGAGTAATTGTAAATGGACCAGTCATTGAATGTGTGTATTGACCAACTGCTGCTGGTCCTAAAATAGCCCAATCAGTTAAAGTACCATTATCTCCGCCACCAAGATCTTGTACACTTATTGTCCATGTTCCGGCTGCAGCGCATGGGAATGTAAGCCCAGCCCAGGTATGAGCAACTCCATTTACATCTGATGGTCGGTAAGAACCAACTGGAATTGTTGCCGGACTTCCAGATTCTGGAATTACTGTAGCTGCACCTATATCAAAAATGTAAACTCCATTTAAATCGGAACCGTTTCCAAATGTTGCAACAGGCACACCCGGTCTGTCAAATACTGTAGTTGTACCACATGGATTGGTAACTAATATTCTAAGATCACCTACCCATGTATGATTTATATTCAATCTCACTTTCAAATTAGCTGCTGCAGCAAAGCTGAAAGCAGGCATCGTAATATTATTTGTAACAGCTGCTCCAGCATCTGGAATAGCAAGATTGATAACACCAGAGGTTGCAATTACAACATCTCCACCGCCAACTAATGTACCACCTACAGCTGTTCCACTTAAATTGGATGGACCAGGAGCACAAACTGGATTTGGTGATGCTGTTAAGCTTGTATGAATTGGATTCGGTGTAACATCTAAGGTAACTGCATTACTATTTAAAAATCCACAAGCAGAGGTTACAACACATCTGTATTGATGACCGCTTTGAGATAAAACAGCACCAGTTACTGCAGTACTGTTTGTAGTTGCTCCAGGAATGTTATTCCAGGAAACTCCAAGATTTGTACTCAACTGCCATTGATAAGTTAAGCTCACGCCGGTTGCTGTTATGTTGAAGGTTGTATTTGTACCCTCACAAATAACTCTTGCCACAGGCTGAACAGTTATTACTGGAGGAGCAGAAGTTGTTAATGTTACAATTGAACTTACTGAACAACCTACAATATCCGTAGAAGTTAATGTATAACTATTTACCCCTAGTACTGCATTAGTAACAGTGAAACTTGCGTTTTCGCTATTTACACCGGTAGATGCATTTTGTACAATAGTACCCGATCCGGTTAAAGTATGTCTATAAGCACCAGCAATAACCAATGCCCAACTTTCAAGTGTACCTAAATCACCACCTGCATTGTCAGAAACATTTAATGTCCATGTTCCAGCACCGCTGCATGGGAATGTAAATCCTGTCCAAGGATGAGTTGCTCCCGGATTAGCATCATTAGAAGGTTGATAAGTACCCGGAGGGATAACACCACCGCCAGATTCTGGAACAATAGTGGCACCAGCCAAATCAAATAAATAAGTCCCTGTAAAGTCTGCATCATTGCCAAATGCAGTTTGTGGTACACCCGGACGATGCAACAGGAATGTGGTACCACATGGACTGGTTAATGTTAATATTAAATCGCCAACCCATGAATGACCCGAATTTACAGATACCTGTACTTTCATATTTGTAGCAGCAGCAAAATTTATTGCTGGTGCTGTTAATGTAGCATTGATACCAGCAGGTGAATTATCGGGTACTGCTATATTTAATAAACCAGAAGATAAAACAACGGAATTTGTAACCGTACCACCATTAGCAGTACCTGTAATAGTAGAAGGAGCAGGTGTACAAACTGAAGCTGGTGTAGCAACAACTGCAGTATGAGTTATTGGTGGGCTTACATAAAGATGAGCTGCATTTGAAGTTAAATTACCACATGTACCACTGATAACAGATCGATACAATCTTCCATTCAATACACTTGCAGCACCTGCAATTGTATATGATGCTGCATTTGCTCCCGGAATCGGATTCCATGTAGCCCCTGCATCGGTACTTAGCTCCCACTGATATTGAAGACCATTGCCCGTTGCAACAACAGAGAATGAAGCAGTGGATCCTGTACATAAAATATTTGACAGTGGTTGTGTTGTAATAGCCGGTGCAGTACAAGCATTAATAATTTCAACTGAACTCGTTGATTGTAATTGAAGAACATTCGAACCGTTGTACAGGTTTGATTTAGCTACGGCGACCGGTAAGTTGTTCAATGTTATATCATCTACAAACCATCCTGTACCGCCAACACTCACATCAGATATAAATCTGAAACGAATCATAATATTGTTTCCACTGAATGAAACCATATTTATTTTTGTTTCAATAAATGCTGCGCCACTGTTACCGGTGAATCCTCCGCTGTTGTTATACGGATTCTGAGTCATATATGGTCCTAAATCAATCCAGCTTCCCCCGCCATTTGTACTTACTTCAACCTTACCAAAATCAAAATCGAGTTCGGTATTATACCTGTGCCAGAAACTTAAAATATTATAACCTTCGGAAGGGGCTACCGGAACCAATGCTGTAGTTGTTCTTAGAGTTACATTAGATGTAGTATTAAGATCATTTACAAAAAATGAATTCGGTGCAGAACGAGCTGATGTAACAGAAGAACGCCAGAATGCAGCTGCATTTGTAGTAGCAGCTGTCCATGCTGCAGGCAGTGCAGGGGCAGCAACCGCATCTACATTTTCAACCAGCTTGTTGGTTGATGCAAAGTAAGAACCTGCATCAACATTCACTGTAAACTGAAAAGTTTGTGGTGAACCTGATACAACATTTACCGGTGAAAAAGTTACAACCCTGTTTAAAGGATTATAAGTACCACCACTTACATAAGTTAAGTGTGTAGGTAAAGTATCGGTAAGTGTAAACCCTGTTATCGGATCACAAATAGCCGTTACTGTACTTGTATAAATTATATTCTGAAGTTCTAAAGCCTGTATTAAATTAGCTTTTACAGAAAGAACCGGACCGCCAGTTAAGAAACTTGGAACGCCATCTGTAATACTGTTGGATGATCCTTGTGATGCACCATAACCCAGGCCTCTTCTTGCAAATGCTTTTAAAATTGCACAGCTATACTGGCCGCCGAAGAATAACGTATCTGCTCTTAATATTGCATT
>JANPEU010000582.1:0-9507 GCA_031423175.1 Bacteroidota bacterium | reverse complement strand
TCCCAATTCCTGAATACTTTTCGAATGATTTTACTTCTTTTCCGCTACACCTGTCTTTCCCAAATTCTTTGTCCACTCCATACTAATTGCACTTTTTTCAATTTTGATATAGCTTCCGGGGCTTGTTTCAAGATTGATGGTACCATCTTCATTTACTTTATTAATAGTACCGTGAATACCTGCAATGGTTACAATTTTTTCACCTTTCTGAATATTAAGAATAAATTGCTTTTGTTCTTTTGCTCTCTTGCTTTGCGGACGGATAAAGAAAAGCCAGAATACGAGAATCATTGCACCTAACATAATTAAAGTTCCGTATCCGCCCCCGGGTGCTGCTCCTGCTTGTAATAAATAAAACATTGTTTGATTTTTTTGTTTGTGTTAAAATTTTTATTCCTTCTCTACATTTACAGAAAACGTAAGTATTTTATCGCTCATGGTATTTGCTGTAACAGTTAGCGTTTTGCTTTGTGGTCCGGGTTTACCCTTGCTGTCAAATTTTGCTTTTATCAATCCTTCTTCTCCGGGTAAAATTGGTTTTTCTGGTTTTTCCGGAACCGTGCATCCACAACTTGCTTGTACATCCTGAACTACCAAAGGTTTAGTTCCTGTGTTTTTAAAGCGATATACAATTTCTAAAACTTTACCTTCTTTAATGTCTGGCAAAGTTTGGTTTATTTTATCAATCCACTCAACGGTTGTGAAATTGCTGGTGTCAGAAATATTCGGAGTCGTAATATCCGGATTCGTGTTCGAAACTATACTGCCACGATTTGTAGTATCGCCAGTAACCATAGAAGTGGCGTCAGTGGCTTTTTTGTCACCACTATTGCATGCAGTTAAGAATAAAACTGCTAAACTATAAATGAATTGTTTTTTCATAATTTAGAAATATTGAGTTGCAAATGTAATGTTCAATCGGCAATTAGCAATCAACAGTCACCAGTCGTCAATCGTCAGTCAGCAGTCGGAGTCCTACGGACAATCTACAATCGACAATCTGAAATCTACAATCAAATCACACCTTCCGGTATTCCACCTTTTCCATCTTACCCTGTTCCACCAACTCTTTATGGATATTATCTAAAATTCCGTTTACAAAATGACCACTTTGCACTGTACTATAATCTTTTGCCAAATCAATATATTCATTGATAGTTACTTTTGGAGGAATCGTTTCAAAATAAAGAAATTCCGCAACACCCATTTTCATCAATATCATATCTATTTGTGCAATCCGTTCGCTGTCCCAGTTTTTTAGTTTTGGAACAATTAATTCCTGTAAATGATCATTTTTTTCAAGAACAGTTTTTAACAACCCTTCGGCAAATTTTCTTTTATCATTACCCAACATGTCCTTAAAGTTGAAATTGCCGGGTTTGTGTATATAATTAACCATTAACTGAATCAGCATTTCACCATCATCATCCCAATTGGTAAACTGTTCTTCCATAAAAGAGGTGAAAGATTCATTTGCCAGCATCATATCATTTAAAATAAATTCGATGATGACCCGTTCATCTTCCCGGTTTCGGTTTTGCAGGCTTATATATTTTTTATATTCTTCCCGCTGTGTCAGGTCCTGATAAATTTTCTTCACCATTTCCATATCAGCTTTCAACTGCGGCTTATCCAGTGCAAACTGTTCTTTCAGGGCATTGTCATTTAAGATGCGCCAGAGAAATTCATTACCAGCAATTTTAATATTCACATTCAAATCTTCCTGTGTTGGTAAGTGTTTACCTGCACGATGATGGGCCGATCTTTCAGCATAACGGGGAATTTCTGTGAGGTACCAAATTAAATGAACGAGTAATGAACGGGTATTATCAAAATGACGGCGTAAAAGGATTAGAGAGTTATCGCTGCCTTTTTTTTCTGTATCAGTTTCCATTGAGTTCAGGGTGTATATGGTCTGCATCACCTTCACCCTGATATTTCTTCTGCTAATCATGAATTAAGAACTGTTTGAACGGCAAATGTAGTAATTGTAGTGTTACTATCCATAGTTGATTCATATAAAATTATTACTTCATGGTTTTGAATATGAAAAAAATATTTTCAACGGCTACCTTTATTATTTTGATCCATTTTGCAAAAAGCCAGGAAGTTTTGCGTGAACCTGTATCTGGGTTTCCATACAGGGTAAAAGTATATGACTATAGGATGATTGTGTGAAAGCCATCAACTATTACAATTCACTTTAGTGGGATAGTTGAAAATTTTAATTGAAATTCATACCAACCGATTGGGCTGTTGTTATAGTAAAACTGACAGTACAGGTAATTATAAACGGAATTTGTCAACAACAATTGACAACATTTCCCCGAACCTGAAATTTTTTCAGGTTGGATATTGAAGGCACGGTATTAGCCGTACCTTCGCCGCCCGCCTACGCTTTGCTTCGGCGGGCAAGCCCACAAGTTTGGGTTTAAATAATTAAAAAAAACAAAATCAATAAAAACTATGGCAAAGAAGATTAGCGTTACCCCTCTTCATGACAGGGTAATCGTGAAGCCCGCAGCGGCTGAAGAAAAGACTGCAGGTGGCATTATCATCCCCGACACTGCAAAAGAAAAACCCCAACGCGGCACTATCATAGCTGCTGGTCCGGGGAAAAAAGATGAACCTGTAACTGTAAAATCAGGAGACACTGTTCTTTATGGCAAATATGCCGGTACTGAAATCACCATCGAAGGTGTTGAGTACCTGATTATGAGAGAAAGTGATATACTGGCGATAGTATAATTTATAATTGCAAATTGCACATTGCAAATTGCAGATTGTAAAAAGAACGTTCTGGATTCAATATTAAATTTTCAATTTTAAATTCTTAAACATGGCAAAACAAATTTTCTTCGACATAGAAGCAAGAAACAGAATGAAGCGTGGCGTTGATATACTGGCTAACGCTGTTAAAGTAACACTCGGTCCTAAAGGACGTAATGTAGTACTTGAAAAAAAATTCGGCGCACCCCAGGTTACTAAAGATGGTGTAACTGTAGCTAAAGAAATTGAACTGGAAGACCCCATTGAAAATATGGGTGCTCAGATGGTGAAAGAAGTAGCTAGCAAAACTGCAGATATTGCAGGTGATGGTACTACTACTGCAACCGTGCTTGCTCAATCAATCATCAGCGAAGGTTTGAAAATGGTGGCAGCAGGTGCAAACCCGATGGACCTTAAACGCGGTATTGATAAAGCAGTTATTAAAGTGGTTGAGCATCTGAAAAGTCAGAGCCAGGCAGTAGGAAATGACAGCAGCAAAATTCAGCAGGTAGCGTCTATCTCTGCAAACAATGATAATGAAATAGGAAAGCTGATTGCAGAAGCAATGAAGAAAGTAGGTAAAGAAGGTGTTATCACGGTAGAAGAAGCAAGAGGTACTGAAACAGGTATCGAAGTGGTAGAAGGTATGCAATTCGATCGTGGATATATTTCTCCATACTTCGTTACTAACAGTGAAAAGATGGCTGTTGAATTAGAGAACCCTTATATTCTTATTTATGATAAGAAGATCAGCAATATGAAAGACATACTTCATATACTGGAGAAAGTAGCACAGGGCGGCCGTCCTTTATTAATCATCTCTGAAGATTTGGAAGGTGAAGCACTGGCTACACTTGTTGTAAATAAATTACGTGGCACATTAAAAGTGGCAGCTGTAAAAGCTCCGGGCTTTGGTGATCGTCGTAAAGAAATGCTTCAGGATATTGCAATCCTTACAAAAGGAATTGTAGTAAGCGAAGAGCAAGGATTTAAATTAGAAAATGCAGACCTTACTTACCTGGGTGTGGCAACTTCTGTTACAATCGATAAGGACAATACAACAATCGTAGGTGGTAAAGGAAAGAAAGAAGATATCACTGCACGTATCAATCAGATAAAAGCGCAGATCGAAACAACTACATCTGATTACGATAAAGAAAAATTACAGGAGCGTCTTGCTAAATTAAGTGGTGGTGTTGCGGTATTAAATATCGGAGCAGCTACTGAAATGGAAATGAAAGAGAAGAAAGATCGTGTTGATGATGCACTTCATGCTACAAGAGCTGCTGTTGAAGAAGGAATTGTTCCCGGTGGTGGTGTTGCTTTTGTTCGTGCTATTGAAGCATTGGATAAATTAAAAGGCAGCAATGAAGATGAAGCAACGGGTGTTGCCATTATAAGAAGAGCATTGGAAGAACCCCTTCGCCAGATTGTGGAGAATGCAGGCATCGAAGGTTCTGTAGTGGTACAGAAAGTGAAAGAAGGCAAAGGCGATTATGGTTTTAATGCAAGAACAGATCAATATGAAAATCTTTTGAAAGCTGGTGTAATAGACCCAACAAAAGTTACCCGTATTGCTTTAGAGAATGCTGCATCTATTTCTGGTATGTTATTAACTACTGAATGTGTAGTGGCAGATAAACCGAAGAAAGAAGAAGCAGGCCATGCACACGGTGGTGCACCTGATATGGGTGGAATGGGTTACTAAACCCCCATCTCATGCTTGTCCCGATTGTTTCGGAAAGGGAGCTAAGAAAAAATATAATAAATATAAATCCCGCTTCGAGAGAGGCGGGATTTTTTTGCTTTTACTCTTCGATAGATATGCCATACCTCGCAGGTATGGCATATCTCATTAGCCCCGCTTCAAAAGATTTTTTTTATTAGGGACTAGTTTGACAAATGGCAAAGAGCCGTAGGCTCGAAACATTTTGTAATCCCGCATACAGCGGGAGGTTTTAACCCGTTGTATAAGATGCTAGCGTATGAAAAATGCCGTAGGCATGACCTATATCTGAATCAAACTATAGTGGTATATGTGTCGTGCCTACGGCACTTACATCATCCTCATGCGTTCTCAACGGACTGAAGTCCGTTGTTATAAAATTCATCGAGGCTATGCCTCTTCAACTAATCTGCAATAAAAAGAAACTGTCTGCGTGGGGTCTGCCACTGAGGTTCTGCATATAAAAGTATATTGTTGGCGACCCCACGTTAATAGAAAATTTTACTTTAAGTTGATGAGTCTTTATAGGCGAGGGGTTGCTACTATGCTCAAGGCTATCACACGGCAAACCCCTCGTGGACGCATCACTAATTTGGAGAATGAAGAACACCCCGAAGGAACGGAAGTTGATGAGTGTTTATTGGCGAGGGGTTGCTACCATACTCAGAGCAAGCACACGGCAAACCCCTCGTGGACGTATTGCTTATTTTGAGGAGATAGAAGACCCCGAAGGAACAGAAAAACCGATGATGTAACATATTTACTTTTTGCCAAACGGCTTAATACTAATGTTATCCAGTAATCTTTTTCTATAAACTCCAGTTTAATAGCAAGATGCTGTGATGCTGCTCTCAGGGTATCGGAAAAAAATTTCATGTCCTGGTGCAGCTTCATACAATATTCCATTTTTTAGTGGTGGGCAACCATTTTGCGGCACCGGCCAGTTTATATTTCGTAATATGGTTAATTGATTTGTATAATGCTCCGGTCAGCGAATCTTGTTTCAATGCATCCAGCAGGGCCCCCAGCAAAGCCCTGGTTGCCGGGGGATATTTTAATGCGAGTCTTACAATAGTACTCTTATCCTGCCCGGGTAAATTTTTAAGCACTGCCAGCAATCGCTTGCAGGATGATTCAATACTGGCGTCGGGTATTTTTTTTATGTACCGGATGGCGTCCAGTAGCTGGAGTAATGGAATATTCTCTTTAGTGATATTATTCTTTTGTTTGATAAAAGAAATGGTGTAGCGTTCTCTTTTGAAGTTTGGCCGGGTCTGGTTCTTGCCAATTTGTATGGTGTTACTTACCTGTGTGGTTAAGCCCAGTTGGTTGTAGATGCTGTACCCGGTTAAATAACCAACGATTTTCCCATTTTCTTCCAGCAGGTCTTTTACTGACTGTGCCTGGTTGGGCTGCAGGTTGCCAAATGGAGTGGTTTCCGGTTTGTAGTATTTGCCTTTGGCAAGCTTTACTATTTTACCGGAAGTGGCCATTCTGTTAAGGGCTTTTATAACGGCTTCTTTAGTTTTCACCCCGGTAGAAAAGTAGGCATAGGTGAACACATAGCCCTTAGGTAGCCGGTTGATGGAATTAGCTATGTATTCAGTGGTTTTCATGCAGCGGTAAAGATAGATAAATGTCCAGTTTATTTAGTAAAAAACTGGACAAATTTTGACTGTTCGGAATTTCCGGCAGGTTGCTTTTGGCAGTAGTTCGGTAATTCTGAATTACTGTTAGAGTGGTGTGTCGGAAATCCTGACTAACCACTTGCCTTGTCTTTTCATTAACCATTATACATTAACCATTAATCATTATTTTAATTTTCTATGGTTGCTAATTTTGCGAGTAATAAATCTTTTAATGTTACAAGACCGCTTATCTCAGTGGATTTAATTTTAATCATTTTTAAAAAAGGTTCAACCTTCAAATGAAAATCACTCATTTTATGTGTATTGATTTCTGGCAAAACATATTCATCAAGATATTTTTCGTGAACTCTTTCTCTACGAGATGAACAGACCATACTGCTAATAGCGTAAGAACGAAAGTTTTCATCTCTTGCTAAGCAATAAACCCAATATGGACTAATATTGCTTTTAGCTCTCATAACAATAAAGTCCGTTGTTACAATATTAATCGAGGCTACGCCTCTTCAACTAATCTGCAATAAAAATTATACTTTAAGTTGATGAGTGTTTATTGGCGAGGGGTTGCTGCCACACTCAAAGCAAGTACACGGCAAACCCCTCGTGGACGCATTGCTTATTTTGAGGAGATAGAAGACCCCGAAGGAACAGAAGTCCGTTGTTACAATATTAATCGAGGCTACGCCTCTTCAATTATGATTTGAGAATGCAAATTGATGTAATGTCAATAGAAAACTGTAATTTAAGTTGATGAGTATTTACAAGCGAAGGGTTTCTGCTACACTCAGGGAATTGAAACCGTAATGTTATGCGCAGTTCATTTTTTCTTTTGCGACATCCCTAAAGCAAAAAAAATACCGCCAAATACGAGAAATGAAATACCTATGTATTGAACAATTTTTTTAGTTTTATTTATTCCATACATTTCATCGCTTCCATTAGTATCATATGTATTCATTGTCTGTGCAAATAGAAATAAAGCAAGGCCCAATACTCCACAAATTATTCCTATCTGTTTCTTATCAATTTCAATTACTAACGGCTTGCTGAAAAACTTTCTCTTAAATGCTATAATAATTAGAGGAATTAATACTATAGCTAGTAATATGTAAGGAAAAAGGTCGTTACTAGGGGGATTTGGGGCTTGAGCAAATGAATCTATGTTGATTAACAATAATACACATAGGAAAAATGTGTGAATCTTTCTCATTGTAAATTAATTTTGGTTACCTAAGTTAACAACTTTTTCCCTACGAAAGAAGTAATTTGAGTTTCATTGGGTTCTTCCAACTAATCTTTAATAAAAGGCAAGCATCTGCCTAGCGTCTGCTACTAGGTTCTGCTTATGGAAAGTATATTGCCCAGCGGCCAAGGTCAATAGAAAATTATACTTTACGTTGATAAGCGTTTACAGGCGAGGGGTTGCTGCTACACTCAGGGCAAGCCCACGGTAAACCCCTGAGGTGCCATTAATTTGGAGAATAGAAGATGACCCTGAAGGCACTGAACTAATTTTGTTTTTGCTCCCTCTTCCATAATTTGTAACAATTACCACATTGAGGCTTATTCATTGTCGCCTCATCGTATTCTCCGCAGCGATGGCAAACATTTTCTACATAATCTGGATTTTCATATTGAGCCCAAATTGAAAAACAGTCGGAGCAATACGGTTTTTTAACGTTGTAGTCAATTCGTGCTTCACATCTTATACAGTAACCTCGAATTTTTTTTTGAAATTTATTTTTTGCCAGTCCATTTGTTACTTGCTTAACTTCTATAATTGTTTGGCGTGAAGATTTGTTTAACGGAATTGGTTCGGCAGATTGAATAATAGAAAGCGTTTCGTTAACTGCTTTGTCGAAAAGGTCTTTGTCGATGTTACGGTCAATTAGTACACCCATTTCTCTGTTATTTTTTTCAGAGAACTCATACATATTCATGGATGTGATTACCATTTTCGTTTCATTGAAGTAGCATTTTGCATGAAGGTTCTCAAAGAAAAAAAGTTCAACATTTTTTAGCTCTGCAAGAGAGTTCCGTTCGTTTGGTTTTAGTTCGTCTTTGCCGTAAATGATTTTGATTGATACATTCTTGTTTGAAGCGTCTTTTAGTCTTTCATAAAACGTTTTCGAGATTTGAAGGTATGGGGAAACCAAAACGAGTTTTGTTTTTGCTTCTATAATAATGTTCTCAATGTTGTAAGATGTTCCGTTTGTTGTCAAAAATTCTGCCATGTACCAAATTTATGATAAGTGTTTAATAGCACTATAACAAGTTCAAAAATATACGAAAGTTTTCATCCTTCAAGGCTCATAAGCATCTTAAAAGCCACCAGTTTCTTAACGAAATTCCCTGCATTCCGAAGCGGATAAAAACTTACCTTTGCCGCCTTAAAATAAATTGGAAAAATGATTAGTGTTAATGACCTTAAGTTGGCTTATGGCAAACGGGTTTTGTTTGAAGATGTGAACCTCAATTTCACAAAAGGAAATTGCTATGGTGTAATTGGAGCCAATGGTGCTGGCAAGAGTACGTTTTTAAAAATACTGAGTGGCGAAATAGAAGCGAATAAAGGAACCGTGGATATTACACCGGGGGAAAGATTGGCCGTGTTAAAACAAAATCAATTTGAGTTTGATGAACAAACTGTTTTGAATACAGTTATGATGGGACATACTAAATTGTGGAAGGTGGCTAAAGAACGTGAAAATATTTATGCCCTTGCCGATTTTACAGAAGAAGATGGAATGAAAGCTGCTGAACTGGAAGGTGAGTTCGGAGAAATGGGCGGGTATACTGCCGATAGTGATGCTGCAACTTTGTTAAGTGAGTTGGGTGTGAATGAAGAATATCATGCAATGCTGATGAAAGATATTCCGTCGAATTTTAAAGTAAGAGTATTGCTGGCTCAATCGCTGTTTGGTAATCCTGATATTTTATTATTAGATGAACCTACCAACGGATTGGATATTGAAACAATTGGCTGGCTGGAGAATTTCTTAGCTGAATATGAAAATATTGTTTTGATTGTAAGCCATGACCGTCACTTCCTCGATGCGGTATGTACACATGTAACGGATGTGGACAGGCAGAAAATAAAAATATTTACCGGTAACTATACTTTCTGGTACGAGAGCAGCCAGTTGATGGCAAGGCAGATGGGCGATAAGAATAAAAAAACAGAAGACAAACGCCAGGCATTAATTGATTTCATTGCACGATTCAGTGCCAACGCATCGAAGAGTAAACAAGCTACTTCCCGTAAAAAAGCATTGGAGAAATTAACGATTGATGAAATAGAGCCTTCGTATAGAAAATACCCGGGTATTATTTTTCAACCGTTGCGTGAAGTTGGAAACCAGATTT
>JANPEU010000581.1:0-2643 GCA_031423175.1 Bacteroidota bacterium | reverse complement strand
GTCATAAATTAAAAACCCTCAATAAAGAGGGGTTTTAAAAAATTATTTCACAAACTTAAACAGTCTTTTCCATCTTGGTCCACCATCCCAACTCATCCAGATCATAGATGCTCTTCCTACAATCCGATCTTCAGAAACAAAACCCCAGAAGCGGCTATCCTGCGATTTATGACGGTTATCTCCCATCATCCAGTAATAATTCATTTTAAAAGTGTAAGTAGTTGCTTCTTTTCCATTGATATAATACTTACCATCTTTTTGTTCAAAACTATTGCCTTCATAAAAACCAATGCATCTTTTGTATAAAGCTACATTCGCTGGTGTCAGGTTTATTGTTACATCTTTTTTCGGTATCCATAAGGGTCCGAAATTATCAACAGACCAGTTATAGTAATTGGTGTCATATGGAAAAATAACTCTCCCTCCAAATTCATAATCACGTTGGATTGTAGCCGTATCAACATTTGGGATTTTTTTCAATAACTCAAGTTCTGTTAATGAAAGATTTGCATGATAATACATATTGTCAGAAAAGAAATCATTGGATTGAATCTGCTTTTCTTTCATATTAAGGGCGATGCCAACCCCGGTTAAATCGCTTTCATCAATAACTGAATTTTTTGATTTAAAAGTATAATAAGTAGCCTGCGTAGGAGAAATAAAAGCGGGTTCATTATTGATATAAAGGATCCCATTTATAATTTTTAATGAATCACCTGCAATACCAACACATCGCTTAATATAATTATCTGTTTTATCTACCGGGTGTACGGCAATCGGATAATCTGAATTGGTTAAAATATTTTGTCTTGTATTCTCATTAAATGTTCCATCATAATTCCGTATTAAATCATAATAAGGATTTGCAGATTGATAATCTGGTAAATTAATAACCGTATCACCTTCAGGAAAATTAAAAACAACACAGTCATTTCTTTTTACCGGTGATGCAAACCATCTTGTATAGGGAATTTTGATTGCTTCTGAATACGATTTTCCGGAAGAGCCAAATGGCAGATAGTTATGAACAAAAGGAACTGATAAAGGTGTATTGGGAATTCGTGGGCCGTATGCTATTTTACTTACAAATAAAAAATCCTGAACCAATAAAGTTTTTTCCATCGAGCTGGTTGGAATTACATATGCTTCAAAAACAAATGTGCGGATCAACGTTGCAGCAACTACAGCAAATATTGCTGCATCAAACCATTCTCTTGCTGCTGATTTTTTATGTTTCTTAACTGCTTCTGCGCCTACATATCTTGTATCTTTCTGATTAGCGATATAGGGAAAATAAAGTGGAGCTAATAAAGCTGCACCCGTATGATGCGGTATAGAATATTTTGCAAACAGTTTTGCAAACTCAATAAAAATACCGGGGCTGATAAACCAACCGATAACGGGAATAAACTGCCAGAACACCCAATGTTTTGGGCGACCGGTCAATTTTTGCATCTCCCAAGTATTATAAAATGGCACGAATGCTTTCCAGGATGGAATACCCGCTTTGGTAAAAAGTTTTGATAACCCAAAGGAAGGCAGAAAAACAATTAAGATACTGATGAGATAAACAATCAAGATGTGCTGTATCGGCATGATAAATTTTTAATGAGAGCAAAAGTATTATAATAAACGCAGGGAAAAAATCCTGTTAGTAAAAGAATTTGATAAAAGTTGTAAACGGTTTACCCACGCCGATGAATTGCAAAATGAATTCGTAAACTTATTTTGGTAAGACATAATTTTTTACATCCTCCAACGTGATGCTTTTACCTGAAAGGATGACTAATCGCTCCACCACGTTTCTTAATTCACGGATATTACCTGTCCAGTCATATTGTTGTAATGCATCAACTGCAGATGGTTCTATCATTTTTATTGCCATTCCATAATCTTTACAAATAATTTCCAAAAAACTATTTACTAATAATGGAATATCATCCCGCCGCTCATTTAGTGATGGTACATGAATTAAGATTACACTTAACCGGTGATAAAGATCGAGGCGGAATGTTTTAGCTTCCACTTCTTTCAACAAATCTTTGTTGGTAGCAGCAATCACCCGTACATCTACATTTATATCTTTATCTGCCCCTACTCTTGTAATTTTCCCTTCCTGTAATGCACGCAGTACTTTTGCCTGGGCACTCAGGCTCATATCTCCTATCTCATCTAAGAACAAGGTGCCACCATTTGCCTGTTCAAATTTTCCGATCCGTTGTTTAATTGCTGAGGTAAATGATCCTTTCTCATGTCCGAATAATTCACTTTCGATTAACTCACCCGGAATAGCTGCACAGTTTACTTCTACAAGTTGAAATGTATTACGATTACTTTTTTCATGAATCCATCTTGCAACCAGTTCTTTTCCTGAACCATTATCACCCGTTATTAAAACTCTTGCTTCCGTTGGTGCAACTTTTTCAATGGTTTCTTTTATTTTTTTAATTGGTAAAGAATCGCCAATCATTTCTTGTACTTTACCTATTCGTCGTTTTAATGTTTTTGTTTCTGTTACAAGCGTATTTCGATCGAGTGCATTCCGGATTGTAATTAATAAACGATTCAGGTCGGGTGGTTTGGCAATAAAATCAAATGCCCCTTTTTTTACTGCTTCAACTGCTGTTTCAATATTGCCATGAC
>JANPEU010000580.1:0-2553 GCA_031423175.1 Bacteroidota bacterium | reverse complement strand
CGCTAAAGCCTTTAATCTTTGTGCCTTGGTTTTAATTCTTGGCGTCTTTGCGTGAAATATGAAATTGCACATCACCAAACAATCTGTAAAACGTTTTTTTAAGTGGTTAGGAATTACAATCCTTTCCCTATTCTTGCTTTTTTTACTGCTCAGTTGGCTATTTCCTTTACCCGATAAAATAGAATACTCCACCATCATCACCGATAACAAAGGTGAACTGATGAACGCCTACCTGACCAAAGACCAGAAATGGCGAATGAAAACTGAGCTGGAAGAAATTTCTCCTTTACTCAGGAAAACAATTATAGCCAAAGAAGATAAATATTTTTATTCTCACCCGGGTGTAAACCCATTTGCTGTAACAAGAGCATTCGTTAAAAACCTTTTTCGTATGAAAATAACCAGTGGTGCCAGCACTATTACGATGCAGGTTGCAAGAGCATTGGAACCAGGTAAAAGAAATATATGGAGCAAACTCCGTGAAATGTTCCGAGCTTTTCAATTAGAATGGAAATACAGCAAAAAAGAAATCTTGCAACTCTATCTCAACCTTGTGCCTTATGGTGGAAATATAGAAGGTGTAAAATCTGCATCCCTTCTTTATTTTAAAAAAAACCCCGACCATCTTTCGCTGGCCGAGATTACTGCATTAAGCATAATCCCCAACAGGCCTTCATCGCTGGTATTAGGAAAAAACAATGATCTTATCATCAAAGAAAGAAACCGATGGTTACACAAATTTGCTGACGACAAAATATTTACCTCAAAAGAAATTGAAGATGCTCTGGCCGAACCATTAACGGCATCAAGAAATACTGTACCTCATTTTGCACAGCATATCTCCTATAAATTAAAACAACAAGGCGGGCATTTTATAAAAACGCATATTGATTTAAATACACAGTTGAAAACCGAAAAATTAGTTGAAGATTACACTCGTACACAACGGCTCCGCAATATTAAAAATGCCGCAGTTGTAATATTGGATAACAATACACACAAAGTAATTGCTTATGTGGGTTCATCTAATTTCAATGATTCTACAGATGGCGGACAAGTAAATGGAGCAGATGCTATACGGCAACCCGGTAGTACATTAAAGCCTTTATTATATGCAATGTGTTTTGATGAAGGTTTGCTGACTCCTAAAATGATAATGACTGATGTGCCGGTAAATTATGCAGGCTATGCTCCCGAAAATTATGATCAGAAATTTAACGGGTATGTTTCGATTGAATATGCTTTGGAACATTCACTGAACATTCCAGCAGTAAAAAGTTTAAAGTTGGTGGGGCATGAAAAATTAATTCAAAAATTATCCAGTTGTAATTTTAAACAAATCAGAAAAGATCAAAATAAATTGGGACTGTCGATGATACTCGGTGGTTGTGGCACTACCTTAGAAGAATTAACCGGATTGTTTTCTTCATTTGCATATAACGGCGTTTATATATCACCGTCCTATTCAATGAATGATACTTTGCATAAGCGGGTAAATATTGTAAGCGATGCGGCTGCTTATATGGTAAATAATATTTTATCGAAAGTGAACAGGCCCGATTTTCCTCTGAGCTGGAGTGCAACGGAGAAAATGCCAAAGATTGCATGGAAGACCGGCACAAGTTATGGCAGGCGTGATGCATGGAGTATTGGTTATAATAAAAATTTTACGGTAGGTGTATGGTGCGGCAATTTCAGTGGTGTGGGTGTTGCCGATTTAAGTGGTGCAAATATTGCAACACCCTTATTGTTTAAAATTTTTAATACCATAGATTATGACAGCGATGTAGAATGGTTCACACCACCAAAAGATTGTGAACAAAGACAGGTATGCAATGAAACCGGGTTACTTCCGGCTGCTCATTGTAACAGTTTGATACTGGATGAATTTATTCCACTCATATCACCCACAATACAATGCAATAATGTACAGGAGGTTTTATTAAGTGCCGATGAAAAAATTTCTTATTGCAAATCATGTGTTCCTGAAACAGGGTATAAAAAGAAGATGATGAAGATTGTTGAACCCGACATGCAGGCTTATTATTCAGAGCAGGGAATCAGTTATGAAAAAATACCACCCCATAATGAAAGCTGTGAAGTAATTTTTAAAGGTTCGGCTCCAGCCATTACATCACCCACTAACGGTTCTGAATATTTAATCAGTAAAAAAAATCCAGAGCCATTAATGTTGACTTGTAAAACAGCCAATGATGTAAGTAAAGTATACTGGTATATCAATAATAAATTTTATAAAGCCAGCGCTGCGGGAGAAAAACAGTTTTTTATTCCGGAAGAGGGCCCTGTAAAAATTTCCTGTACGGATGATAAAGGAAGAAACAGGGATATTAAAATTACAGTGAGGTATGTGAACTTATAATCTAATTGCTAGTAGCTGTTAGCTTTTTCTTCTTACTGAATAGATAAGAATTTTTGGTGTAAAAAACTGGAAATTGAATGGTTGCTTATAAATATTTCTAACAACATCCATTCCCTCCACTACTTTACCAAAAGCAGCAAAACCCTGTCCATCAGGATTTCGTTTACCACCAA
>JANPEU010000579.1:0-2249 GCA_031423175.1 Bacteroidota bacterium | reverse complement strand
CAAAAGGCATTAAGGAAATTTCAACTAATTTAAAATGCTGTCTGCCCCAAGGAATACCAACTATAGTTATCGATAATAAAAATCCCATTACAATATGTATAAGGGCAGTGTACAACCCTCCGAAAATAAGCCATATGATATTTGCCAATATTCCCAGGCAACCTGCATTGGAACTGTCATACACTACTTTTTTCCCGAAAGGCAATAAAACCAAACTTGCCAGTTTAAAACACTGAAGGCCCCAGGGAATTCCAATAATGGTAACGCATAAAACCAAGCCACCAATTAAATATCCAATTGCTGCTAATAGACCACCAAATAAAAGCCAGACAATATTTCCTAAAAGGTTCATTCCTAAATTTTAAAATTTTTTAACTCCGGGTTTTTGTAAAAATAAATCTTGCAAACTTAAAGGTATTCGCTTATAGATTGAGTTAGTGCAGATCCGATTCCGCTAAAAGATTTCTTTTTATTGGAAATTATTTTGGGTCGGCAGAAGTCAGCAAAACAGCTTTAATACAGCTATCCATTTTTTTGTCAAACACTTCATAGGCTTTGGCTCCTTCCACTAAAGAGAATTGATGAGTGATGATATCTTCTATTGGATATTGTTGTGCCACTTCTTCCTGCAATAATTTTTCTGCATAATAACGGGCGGGACAACGGCCGCTTTTGTAAATAAGATTTTTATCATATGCTTCGCCGGGAGAAAAAGAAAAATGCTGTGCCGTATGTACACCAACGGATGAGATGGTTCCTCCGGGACGAATACAATCAATCGCCAGCTTCAATGATGCAGCGCTGCCGACCACTTCCATCACTGCATCAGCACCGCGGCCATGAGTATGATTGAAAATTTCTTCTTTAATATCCGTAAGCGATGGATTTAATGGAATAGCGCCGAATGTTTTGGCCATGGCTAATCGTTCGGGTATAAGATCAACCGCAAATACTATTTCAGCACCAAGGTGCTTAGCTGCTATAATGGTCATTAGACCAACGGGACCACAACCAATTACTGCATACACATTATTGGGTTTTATACCGGCATTGTCTGCACAGAAATAACCGGTGGAAAAAACATCGCCCAGCAGCAATCCTTTTTTTTCATCCAGGTCATTGCTCAATGGTAACAAAGTGGTATCGGCCATTGGTACACGGATATAACCGGCCTGTGCTCCATGAAGACCGTGGCCCTTCTCCACCCATCCAAAGAGGTTTCCTTTTTCGCAGCGGCAGGTAAGACCAATTTGACAATAATAACATTTGCCGCAGGAAGTAGTAAAAGGGCTTAGCACTCTTGCTCCTTTTTTGAATTTTGTTACATCACGGCCTGCTTCTTCCACTATGCCAGTAAACTCATGTCCCATCACCGTTCCCTGATCAATTCCTGTTTCCCGACCATGGTATACATGGAGGTCTGAACCACAGATGCCGGACATGGTTATTTTTACAATCGCATCTGATGGATGCAGCAACACGGGATCAGTAACAGTACTGTAATTAATAATTTCTTTTCCGCCGTAGGTGAGAGCCTGCATGATATAAAGTTAAGATTTGTCAGCAAGGAAAATTACAGATAAGTTTTTTGATTAGGTTATACAGAATGCGCTGGATTAAATTTCCTATAGCAAGGAGTCGCTCTGCATACAAATCCTGCGCAGGCAGACTCCTCGCTAACAGCAAGAACGGAAAAAGAAACAGGATTTAGTAGGGTGCATCTTCGGGATTCCTTCGATTATCCCATATTGAAAGAATGAAAATATTTTCTTCATCACTTTCATAAAAAATGAGGTAGTCTCTTATCAATTTTACCCTCACATTTTCTATATCTGTTTTTCTGCCAATATTTGGATGGGATGCAATTAATTCTACTGTTTTTTTGATAAGCGTATTAAGTCTCCTGCTGTAAGCACTGGATTGGTTATGTTCTTTCCAGTAAAGAAGGATTTCTTTTCTGTCACGATGTGCCCGCTGTGACCAGGTTATTCGCTTAGCCATTCGTCCGATTCTTTATCTGCCTGTTTGTTGCCAATCGTTTTTTTGTCTTTGATTTGTTGTTTAGCTTCTTCAATAGCATTTCTTTGTTTATCATTTACCTGGTAAACCGTTTCTGGCTCATTCAATTCAAGAAGATTGGAAGCTTCTTCCAGTATAGCAGGGTCATCAATTTCTTTTATTTTTTTGATGAGTTTTTCTTTGAGGGTAGTATCTGGCATTTTGTTTTTTCTTAAAGTTACAAATAAGTT
>JANPEU010000578.1:0-2092 GCA_031423175.1 Bacteroidota bacterium | reverse complement strand
CCGATTTTGAAATGCTGAAAATTGTACGTGCCAATGGGTGGGACAGGAACCTCGATGATCTGCAAAAAGAAAAATGGAGAACTTCTTATGGTATTCAATCGGCTTTCCAGGCAAGTTATACTTTTTATGATCTTGGTTATAATCTCCGACCGACAGAGATAACCGGTTTCCTGGGACAATACCAGATGCAGTTTCTCGATGATAATATATCAACGAGGCAGAAAAACTTTATGCGAATTCAGAAATCAGTTAGTAAAAACGCTGATTTCCTGCCGTTAAACTTCGGCCATATTAAACTGTTATCAGGTTTTGCTTTTCCCTTTATTTGTAAAACTGTAGCGCTAAGAAACGATTACCTTGAAAAGTTTATTAATGCCGGTATCGAGATAAGGCCATTGATAGCTGGTAATATGCAACGCCAGCCATTTTATAAAAAATATGATGATTCGCAATATGATTTGCCCGGTGCAGATTGTTTGCATGATTGTGGTTTTTATACGGGCAATTATCCTGAATTGACAGAGGATGATTTGTTGTTAATTGAAAAATGTCTTTCAAACTAATTTGTACACATGTTTCTGCTGAATAAATTTCAAAAACTATGGCGAATGTTTATCCCCGGCATACAGGCTCTGCGGGTAAAACCATGGTTTGCTGCTGATGGTGATACAACATAGCGACTGAATTACGATGAGCTTACTAAAGATTCCGTGGTGGTGGATTTAGGCGGATACAAGGGGCAATGGGCCGGGGATATTCACAGCAAGTATCAATGTAAGGTTTTCGTTTTTGAACCACTCGGCAGGTTTTATGAATTTATAAAACAACGCTACAAGTTAAATAACAGCATTACGGTATATCAATTGGCATTGGGCAATGAAAATAAAGAAGAGCTGATTTATGAAAATGCAGATGGAAGTTCTACTATCCGCAAAGAAGGAGTTCCTTCTAAAATTGTTTTCAGAAAATTTGATGAAGTGATGCGGGAATTAAATATTCAGCAGATTGATTTATTAAAAATCAATATTGAAGGCGGTGAGTATGATTTACTGGAATACATGCTGGACAATAAAATGATTCAATCAGTAAAGAATATCCAGGTTCAGTTTCATGATTTTTTTCCGGGTGCAACTAAGCGTATGAAAAACATACAAGGCCGTTTGAAAGAAACTCATGTACTGACTTACCAATTCGAATTTGTGTGGGAAAACTGGAAATTAAAGTAATGGTCTAAACTATGCATGTAAAATTTTTAAAATATCTAATCGATCCGGCAACAGGAGAAAAGCTTGAATTGAAAGATGAAGTGATCAATAAGGAAGATATTATTTCAGGTAACCTTATTTCTGCTTCTAATTCGTATAAGGTTATAAACGGTATTCCCCGTTTTGTAATCAGCGAAGAAAAAGATTATACCAAAAGTTTCGGCTACCAGTGGAATAAATGGAGAAGGATACAGTTTGAAGATGCGAATAAAGGAAAACCGATGGAAGGTTATACAAAAATGATGTGGGAGAAAATTTGCGGAGTGGATGCAGCTGAACGATTTGATGGAAAGGTTATTCTTGACATAGGTTGCGGGCCCGGAAGGTTTCTTGATATAGCTTTTTCGAAAGGCGCAATGGTGATTGGGATCGATTACAGCAATGCTGTAGAACCTGCAAGAGAAAATTTTTCTCACCCCAATGTTTGTATTATACAGGCAGATGCTTTGAAATTGCCGATTGCAACAGGCGTACTAGATGCAGCTTACTCAATCGGTGTTTTGCATCATACTCCCGATCCGTCAAAAGGTGTAACCGAAGCATACCGGGTTTTGAAAAACGATGGGTGGTTTGCCATAAGTGTATATGCGAAAGGCGGCTACTATGATAAAGCTATTGTGCAGGCATGGAGAAAATTTTTCAATTTACTCTGGCCGTTATTTAAGCAATATCCTCCGTTGATTTATTCGCATGTTGTTGTAACCCTTTTCAGGCCTGTTGCAAAAGCTATTCCTTTTCTGGGGAAAATTATACGTGCAGTATTTCCTTTTGTAAATCTTGCTGATCATAAATGGTCAGTGCTGGATACATTTGACAGCCTGACACCC
>JANPEU010000577.1:0-6124 GCA_031423175.1 Bacteroidota bacterium | reverse complement strand
TACAAGTGCCGAAGCAGATCCGTTATAATTATTCACCAAAAAAGAAAAAATATATTCTTTTCCGTTTTTTGCTTTATGATATCCGCAAAAACCTTTTACATCTCTTATTGTTCCGCTTTTCATTTTCATACCATTATACTCGGGTAACGAACTAATGAAATAAGAAAACCAGTCTCTTGTTTTTGCATACTTTAAAATTTCCACCTGTGCATGTGTAGTAACCCGGTTAAGAGGTGAAAGACCTGAACCATCCACAATATTCAATTCATTTTCATCCAGTTTTTTTTCTTTCCAGAATTTTTTTACTACTGCTACACCACTATCAGTAGAACCAACACCGTGTTTTTCGTAGGCAAACGTTTTTATCAAAGCTTCGCCATACAGGTTGATGCTTTTTTTATTGAACCAATAGATGATAGAATCGAGAGAAGGGGAATAGTGAGTATAAATTTTGTGAACCGATTCTTTTGACTTCCACCTATAAGCAATTTGTGATCTTGATAGACCGCCTAACTCTTTTCCATTAATTCCATGCTTATTTATAAAATGCCCAAAATTTGTTGTAAGATTTTCTGTTGCAAACGGATCTGAAGCTGAAATTGTAAACTTTTTTTCATTTATAGGGATGGTGCCGGAAATTAAAGTTCCGCTTGTTCCTTTTGGGAAATAAATATATGCATTATCACCTGTGCCCTTCCCTGCTGCTTTTAGATCATTTACCATAAACCCATCACCTAGTATTTGAACACTGCTACCAACAGCATTACCAGAGCTTAAAGAAATATCATACTGATTTTCCTTCCAATTTAAAATTTCCGCCGATGCACCATAATAATTACCGATGTCCTGCCAGATCCAGCCATCGGGTATCGATTGAGCCGCAAAATCATTGTAGTTATAAATAATTTGCCCTTCAATATTATTTATTTTCAATTTCTGAAGTGCTTCTAACCATTTATAGAAAAGAACAGAATCCTTTGTAGACTCATAACGCCAGCTCCCCAATGTTGGATCGCCACTTCCGATAAAAAATAATTCTCCTTGCAGCGAGTTTTTATTTAAGTTACCGACATAACCCAACTCAGTCTTATACCGATAATCTTTTCCCAAAAGCTCAAACGCAGTAACACTTGTAATGATTTTTTGAGTGGAGGCCGGAGCCAAACCCATTTTAGAATTTTTATCAAACACTTCATGACCGGTCTGTGCATCGATAACATATAATGAACTGATGGCATTGGCAAGCTGAGCATCTTTTTCAAAAGCAGTGTATGCTTTTAGCAACTTCTGTGATACGGTTTGCGCCATTAAGGGAAAAGAAAAAAATAAAATGGCGGTACTAAAAAAAAGGTATTTCATTAAATAAATAATTTTGAACTTCAAATTTAAGCAACTGTTACCTTTGAGGCCAATGAAAAAAATTAACGCTTCAATAATTACGATTGGCGATGAATTACTGATTGGTCAAACCATTGATACCAACTCCGCTTTTATTGCACAAGAGTTAAATAAAATTGGTGTATGGGTCCGGCATCGCACTGCAGTAGGTGATGTATGGGATGATATCTGGAATGCACTGGATCACGAAAGCAAATTGTCCGATATTATAATTATTACCGGCGGATTAGGCCCTACTGCTGATGATATAACCAAGCCGTTGCTTTGTAAATATTTTAATGGTAAGATGATTGTCAATGAAGATGTATTGAATCATGTAAAATATCTTTTTGAAAAAGTTTTTAGAAGGCTGGGGCCAATGCTGGAACGAAATATGAAACAGGCTGAGGTTCCTGATGTGTGTACAGTACTACAAAATAAAAGAGGAACTGCTCCCGGTATGCTCTTTAATAAAGAGGGAAAAATTTTTATCGCACTGCCTGGCGTACCCAACGAAATGAAAGGATTGATGCTGGATGAAGTGATCCCCCGCTTACTAAAAGAATTTAAATTGCCTGCTATTGTTCATAATACTGCACTCACATTCGGGCAAGGTGAAAGTTATATTGCTGAATTACTAATAGATTTTGAAGACCGTTTGCCCCTGCATATAAAATTGGCTTATTTACCCAACTATGGTATGGTACGGTTAAGGCTTACTTCAACGGGTAGTGATAAAACGGAATTGCAAAATGAATTAGTTCCCTTATTTGAAGAATTAAAAGAATCAGTAAAAGATTTTTTGGTAAGCGATAAAGATGAAAATCTTGAAACCGTGATTGGAAAAGTATTGAAAGAAAAAAATAAAACAATGGCAACTGCAGAAAGTTGCACGGGCGGTTATATTGCCCATCTTATAACTTCGATAGCTGGTTCATCTGCTTATTACAAAGGTTCTATTGTAAGTTATGCAAACGAAATAAAAGAAAACCTGTTGAATGTTTCTGCTGATACGATCAATACTTTTGGTGCCGTAAGCGAAGAGACTGTTTCTCAAATGGTGAAGGGTTTATTGAATAAAATGAATACTGATTATGCAATTGCCACCAGTGGAATTATGGGACCTGAAGGCGGTACAAAAGAAAAACCGGTTGGGACAATCTGGCTTGCAGTTGGGAATAAAAATAAAACGATTACACATCAATTGAATCTTCGGTTTGACCGGGAAAGAAATATTAAAATGACTGGAATGTTTGCCTTGAACATGTTGCGGAAATTTATTCTTGAGAATGAGTTGTAAGAGTCATCAGCGATTAAGGGGAATCCTTTACCTTTGACGCCGATGTGAGAATTGCTTGCCGGCTTTAGTTCACTCCGAAAATTGCTGAATAGAATTACAGAACGATGAACGGAGCGTCGCAATCCCGTACGTACGGGATTTCATAGTAGTAATGGGGCTGGCTATCAAATCAAAAATTTACAATTTTAAATTTTAAATCATTTATGGCTACAGTTGATTTAATAATGCCCAAGCTTGGTGAAAGTATAATGGAAGCCACTATTTTGAAATGGCATAAACAACCCGGTGATAAAGTAATGATGGATGAAACCGTACTGGATATTGCCACCGATAAAGTAGATAGTGAAGTGCCAAGTACGGCTGAAGGTGTGCTTGCTGAAATTTTTTTTAATGTAAATGATGTAGTACCGATTGGTACTGTTATTGCAAAAATAAAAACCGGCGCTGCTGAGTCGAATACGCCAACGATTACACCCATACAACCAAAAACTGAAATTCATCAACCGCAATTTGAAACAATTGCCGAAATAGTTTCGACAAATATCCAACCTTCTTATACTAAAGTTTCAGAGAACGTATCAGCAAATTCCAATAATGGTCGCTTCTATTCTCCGCTGGTTTTAAATATTGCTGCTAGTGAAGGTGTAAGTATGAGTGAATTGGAAAACATTCCGGGTACAGGGAATGAAGGCAGGGTAACTAAAAAAGATATTCTACAATTTGTAAGCGATAAGAGACAAGGCAAAGCGGCAAGTTATAAGCCGCAAACAGCAAGCCAGCAGGATACCAGGGTTATGCAAAAAGCTGAACAACCAAATTATAGTCAGCAATCAACAACCAGCAACCAGCAGCTGACTACTTATTCCGGTAATGTGGAAATAATAGAAATGGATCGTATGCGCAAACTCATTGCCGATCATATGGTGAGGAGTAAGCAGACCAGTCCGCATGTAACAAGTTTTACAGAAGCGGATGTAACCAACCTGGTGCAGTGGCGTGATAGAGTGAAAAAGGATTTTGAAAAACGTGAAGGAACTAAAATCACTTTTACACCCTTGTTTATTGAAGCAATTGTGAGATGTATTAAAAAATTTCCGCTTATCAACTGTTCGCTTGATGGTAATAATATAATAATCAAAAAAGATATAAATATCGGAATGGCTACAGCTTTGCCCAATGGAAATTTAATTGTGCCTGTTATTAAAAATGCCGACCAATTGAATTTGGTAGGTTTAGCAAAACAAGTAAATGCTTTAGCAGATAATGCAAGAACCGGAAAACTTCGGGCTGATGATACGAGTGGCGGAACTTTTACTTTAACCAATGTTGGTACTTTTGGAAGTTTAATGGGTACTCCAATTATTAATCAACCTCAAGTGGCGATAATGGCAGTTGGTGCTATTAAAAAACGTCCGGTTGTAATTGAAACTCCTGCAGGTGATAGTATTGCAATAAGACAAATGATGTACCTGAGCATGAGTTATGATCATCGCATTGTAGATGGAAGCCTGGGTGCAACTTTTTTGACAGCAGTGGCTAAGGAACTTGAAAATTTTAACGGGGAGAGGGAATATTAATACTTGATTTTTTAATTTTAAAAGATTTTGTTTATAAGTCCCGTGTGTACACCGGGACTTATTCATTTTTACAAATCGAATTTTGCATACTTTTTTAGTTAGTAAATTTATTCTTTTAAAAAAATGTTATGACTATTAGTTGGGATGATTTTGAAAAAGTGGATATGCGGGCAGGAACAATAATTGAAGTAAATGATTTTCCCAAGGCAAGAAAGCCGGCTTATCGGTTGAAAATTGATTTTGGAGAAGCCGGAATTAAAAATTCCTCAGCTCAGATAACTAATTATTATTCGAAAGAAAGCCTGTTAAACCGAAAAGTAATTGCTGTGGTAAATTTTCCGCCAAAGCAAATTGCGGATTTTATAAGTGAATGTCTTGTGCTGGGTGTGTATGATGAAAACAAAAATGTAATTTTATTGGAGCCTGAACGAACAGTTACAAACGGAATGAAGGTTGGTTAAATTAAATTATTGATGGAACCAGTTTCTACATATTACCATTCTCCCATCGGAATCCTTAAAATATCCGGGACGGATGAATACATTTCTGAAGTTTCTTTTCATGATAAAACGGAAATGCAGCGAGGTAGAAAGAAAAACCTTCCGCCACTTATTATTCATTGTCTTGAGCAACTGATACAATACTTTAATGGAGAATTGAGAAAATTTGATCTGCCGCTTCATCAGGAAGGCACAAAATTTCAACAGGGAGTTTGGAATTATTTACTTACGATTCCGTATGGAAAAACAATAAGTTATCTTGACCTGGCAAGATTGACCGGGGATAAAAATGCAACAAGAGCTGTGGCTAATGCAAATGGAAAAAATAATATTGCGATTATTATACCCTGCCATCGTGTAATTGGAAGTAATCGTGAATTGACGGGATATGCAGGAGGATTATGGAGAAAGAAATGGCTACTGGAATTGGAAGCAAAACATACGTATGGAATTCAGACCTTATTTTAAATTTATAAAGCCGAACCATCAAATTGCAGCGGCAATAAATAGTTTGCTTCTTTAATAATAAAAATTTTACCAGACTTTCCGCTTAATATTAAACGAATCGGATGGCCCGTGTTTACTTCATATTGCAATAAAGCCTGGCGGCACATACCACATGGACTGATAGGCTCATTACTTTTTTTTCCTTTGTTTTTATTTACATAACTTATTGCAATCGTTTTTATTATTTTTTTTCCATATTTACTTGCAACGGCAGCAAGCAAAGACCTTTCTGCACAAATACCAACCGGGAATGAAGCATTTTCCTGATTGCTGCCGGTCATAATTTCCTTGACGCCTTCTACTCTTGCAGCAGCACCCACTTTAAAATTGGAGAAGACTGCAAATGAATTTTCGGTAGCCTTTTTTGCAGCATCTAATAATGCAGCATCATCAGTATTTAATTCTTTTATGCTGTCATAAACGAGGAAATAAAATTCTGATTTTTGTTTTTTCATTACTTGTACAAAATACTGAATATTATTTGCAAAGACAAAACCGTGTATTCTTTATTTTATGAAACGACATCTTTGACTCTGAGTATTGTCATACTGAACGGCGAATTTAAGGCGCAGTATAACTTAGGAAAACGTAGTGAAGTATCTCAAACTGCAAAACTGTAAAAGATGCTTCGCTTAAATACTTTTATTTCAAATTAGTCTGAAAGTAATCGCTCAGCATGACAAGACTCCAACAAGTTAGTAGATTAAATAAAATTCAACCATGTCATAAATTAAAAACCCTCAATAAAGAGGGGTTTTAAAAAATTATTTCACAAACTTAAACAGTCTTTTCCATCTTGGTCCACCATCCCAACTCATCCAGATCATAGATGCTCTTCCTACAATCCGATCTTCAGAAACAAA
>JANPEU010000576.1:0-5544 GCA_031423175.1 Bacteroidota bacterium | reverse complement strand
ACATGGCGGGGTACAATAAAAAAACCACTACCAATAACTACTGAGTTGCGTATAAATTTTCTTCTTGAATTGTTTTGCTCTTTATTCATTTTATAAATTTTTGAAAAGATAAGTTAAACACAAATGATGGAAAATTTTTTTTTATTGACCCGGCTGTAATGCTACTATGAATCCCGTACGTACGGGATTGCGTCGCACTCTTCTTGGGGTTCCGTATTTCTATTCATCATAAACACTCCGATACTTCGAAAGTTCGTTTCTTTAGTGATGCTGTCAATTCCGAGTCCGCCATTGGTGGAGAGGAATCTCTTGATGTTTTAAACCTTTAATTTACTCTATTTGTAAAAAGTATTCCATATTCAATAGGTGTGAGATGCCTCGCAGAGCCTCGGCAAGACAACACTCTACTTTTTTGATGTTTGTTTTAAAAATAAGAATACCCAATCGTAACATCACATCCACTTCAATACTTCGCATTTTTTAAAAAAAAGTTTTTCCCTTTCCTTTTTATGACATACAAATTATCATATTCTGTATCTTTTAAATCACCTGCAACTTTTTTCTCACCACAAAGCATGTTCACAATATCATCAACCGTATTACTATGACCAACTACCAATGTATTTGGTTTCTTTGATTTGAGCAAAGAAATAAATGCGGAATCTGGTTTGGGTAAATACGTGGCTATTGGCAATTTAAAATAATCGGCAGTTTGTTGTGCTGTCGATTGCGTTCGGATCGTATTGGTAGAATAAATCAGCCCGATTCTTTTAACCTTCAATATATCTTTTAGTTTTTCTGCCCTTTGTTTTCCTGTTTCACTCAATGGCACATCGCTGGTCATATTGGGCTCCTGTACAGCTTTCTCTGCATGACGAACAACATAATATGTTTGCGAACAGGAAAGAAAAAAAGCTGAAATAAAAAAAAAGAGTATAAACCGCATACTAAAATTTTAACAGCCTCAAGATAAACCCAATTTCATTTTCCCAACACTTTTTTATAAATTTATAGTCTACTAAACCCATCACCTCATGAAATCACTATCCGAAACCTGGTTTGCCGAAGGGTATATTGATTTTGAATTGAAAAAGTATACACTCCTCGCCTACCTGCAAGAAGTAAATAAATATTTTAATGAGAATAAACTGTACCCGCAACTGGCGGATATTATTTTTCATTACAACAACATAGCAGCCTTCAGGGAAAACAAAAAATTTTTACAGGATCATTTTCCAAAAAAACTGACCGGTGTTCAACTTGAAAAATTACAGATTCTGTACCAGCAGATGATTGAAGACGATGAGTTGATGCAGGAACTGGAACAAATTATTACTTATTCTGCAGATAGAATTAAATCCACTATTCAAAACGGAACCGGGCTCTACGAATTTGTAGAAGAAAAAATAATCATCACCCCTATAGGTATTATTCCATTAGAAAACAGAGAAGGCTATTTCTTTCTAAGTAACGATAGTAAAATATCAAGTGTATATCAATACCGACTTTCTTTTTTTGAAAAACATGATGAGAAATACAGAAGTATTAAAACATCCTTTATTAAAGATTGGCAAAGAAGTTTTGTAAACACAAATGAATCCATCAAATCCGAATTGATCCGCAGCAAAAAAGAATTACCCAACCCCGCAGTTTATTCCATCGAAGCCAATTTAAGCTTTCCGGTTGAAGAAACTTTACTCCCGATAGCTAAGAGAAGATTGGTGAAGTATATTTCTTCTGAAGCAGCCTGATAAATTTGCAAATGTGCCAATCTACCAATTTGCAAAAAACAGGATTATGTCATTCACTCAATTATTATGATACCCGAATAGAAATCAGAACGTGTAGACATTTGCACATAAGCATATTTGCAAATTTGCAAATTAGTTAATCTATCCCCCAATCCTTCCCTTTCTTCACCGCAGGCACTCCATCAGTCAACCATCTTGATGGTTTCTCGTCTTTCAATAACCATCCAAAGAATTGATCCATACGAATAGCCATGTCTTTCCGGTTTTTTCTAAGAGACACCCCGTGTGGCTCGCCATTATAATTTAAAAGCCATACTTTTTTATCCAATCTTTTTAAGGCTGTAAACATTTCTATCCCTTGTGTGAAGGGTACTGCGTCGTCATTATCATTATGAAGTATAACAACCGGGGTTGTTACTTTATTCAATTTAAATAACGGTGAGCTTTCCAAATATTGTGGCAATGCTTCCCACAATGTTTTTCCAATACGACTTTGTGTTTTCTCATATTGAAACTGGCGACTTACACCTGTCCCATACCGAATGCCACCATATGCACTTGTCATATTTACTACCGGAGCACCAACCCAGGCAGCTTTAAAAAGATTTGTCTTGGTAATAATATATGCCGCCTGGTAACCGCCCCAGCTATGACCTTCCAGGCCTATCCGTTTTGCATCTACCCATTTATATTTTGTAATCAGTGATTTTGCCCCACTTACTATATAATCATAAGCATCTTTGCCAGGATGACCCGTACCATAAGTGATATTGGGAAAGAAAACAACATAACCATTACTTACAAACCAGGAGGCATTGATAGCAGAACGTGTTGGTGCAGGTTCAATATAATCATGCAGATTGTCTGAAAGTTTTTCGTAAAAATAAATAATGACAGGATATTTTTTTTGGGGGTCAAAATTTTCGGGCTTATATAATATACCTTCCGATTGTTTGCCTGTTGCAGTTTTCCATTTATATAACTCGGCTGTACCCCAGAAGTAATTTGATTGCTGGGGATTAAGAGTAGAGAGTTTGTTAGTTCCAAACTTATACTCAACTATCTTAATGGGATCATTAGAATCATATACAGGAGAAATTTCGTTTACGTATAAATTCTGCGAATTTGTAAAATTTTCTTTTGTGTAAATGAAATGACTTTTATTTTTAGCCATTTGAGGTTGACCAAAACTATATGAAAGTCTTTCTGGCATTTTTAATGACAAATCAGATACTTTAGTTAAATAAAAATTACTGCTTTTCTTATTTTCATCAAATAATCTAAAAAGTAAATCCTTTTCAGAAGTAATAAATTTTTCTTCCGGATCAGTTTGAATATACCTGTACATGAGTTTTGCTTTCCTTCCATTAGATGTAAATAATTTTATACTACTTCCATCCGATTTTACTCTCCACACATCATACCTGTCATAAATATAAACTATTGAATCGCCTTCATGCCATCCCATCACACCATATGGCGTAGGCGCATCAGGGGAATCATAATCTTCTGCATATAATGGCACTTTAATTTTTGCAGTTATGTTTTTTGTTGTTGTTCCATTGTAAACAAAATAGTTCTTAGCGGGTCTGTCGTACCACATTATATATTTTCCTGTAGAAGATGGATATACCTGTCCGTGCAGATTTTGCTTTACAAGTTTTTTTACCCCATCATTTACATTAATGGCATAAATATCTTTTCTTGTTCCACCCAACCATTGGCTTTCTTTTCTTTTACCAATATCAGTTACCCCAACAAATGTTTCGCCATCGCCTTCATTGGTTTGCAGCACCTGCGGTATTTCCGGTGAGCCCAATTGTTTAATCGTTTCTTTTTCTAAATCATAAACTGTCAGAAAGCTTCTGCGGAGTTCCGCATTCAACTGAACTAATTGTTGTGTCTGTAAATAATCATCGTTATAATGCCAGATATCCAACTTTACTAAATCAGATTCAAAGAGTGTAGTATCTTTTGGTGACTGAATAGGTGCGGAACCAAAAAATAATCTTTTCCCGCTAGTACTGAAATTCAATGTCCCATTTTCACTCACCGTCATTCCAATCTTCATACCTACTGAATTTTTGTCTGCAATAGCGACTGCACTATCCATCCCAATTTTATAATAATAGAGTTTATAAAATTTTTGTAATGCTTTGGGTTGAGCATCTCTTTCGGCCAAATAAGAAATTTGTGTTCCGCTTTCATTAAAAACAAAATTTTTAAAATCATTTCCGCCTCTGCTGATTGTATCTGTATTGCCCGTTTCAGTATAATGAAGTAACACATAAGACATACTTAGAGAATCTTTTGCATTCACAGCCATCTCCATTAGTAATCGTTTTCCTTTTTTATCAAAATAATATTCTGAAATAAGGTTGAAAGATTTGTCCTGGTTAGTAAGCAGGTTTTTTAAAACAAGTTCTCCTGCATCTGACGAAGCAGCAGCATCTTTGCTTTTTTCTTTCCAATAAGCTACCCAACCTGCTGCTTTAGCTGGTACTTTATAATTTCTAACTTTCGGAATTTTCGTTACTTCATCTTTTCCTAATTCAACTATACCCATAGAATCTTTTGGAAACTCATCTGTTTTCTTATTCTTAATTCTTGCTTCTCGTAAATCCTTTTGATAAGGACGGATTTTAAAAATAACATAGCGGTTATCTTCGGTTATGATTGCGCCAAAACCACGTTCCATCTCTTTTTTATATTTGTTATCTGATTGCTGAATGACCAGTGTAGTATCGCCTTCTTGGGGACATATAGTATAAACAACCCATTTACCATCGTTGCTGATCATTCTTTCACCTATGCTTTGCCAACTGTCATAGACCGAGTGATCGAGTGGTTTTTTTTGAGCATGTAAAATGTACGAAGTTAGAAGTAAACAAAAGGCAAAAAAGAGTTTTCGCATAGCGACAAATTTTGATTTGGTTAAAGATAAATAGTTATAAGCAATTATAATTAAATGGAATTTTATAAAAAATGATACGACTGCAACACCATAACAGATCTTCACTTAATCGGAGTCTTGTCATGCAGAGCGAATGCTATCAGACAAAATTGAATTAATAGAAATCAAGCGAAGCATCTCAAACCGTTTTAGCATTTGAGATACTTCACTATCTTATTTTAAGTTATAAGGAGTCCTAACCCGAAACTTCGGGTCACGATTCAGTATGACAAGACTCAAAGTATTTACATATTCATTATACCATCAAACTAGTTTATTTTTTCGTCCCCACAATTAAACCATACTGCCACAATCCCTTTCTCATTCCATCATATTGATATTTACAAGCTTCAATATTTTTCTTCTGCATTTCATTTGCACGGTTGGAGAAAGTAATCGTTTTCCAAAGCAGATAAAGGTTTGCCAGAAAATAAAATTTATACAGCCGCCGGGATGAATGTGCAGTGTTTTTTGAAATATCACGGTACTGAATTTTATCAAACCCTGCTGAGTGCATAAATTGCTTAAATCGTTCCGGCGATTCAAGATAATTTACCTGCCAGCCATCAATCCATTTTCGAATAACCGGGTTTTCATTATTTTTAAAATCGGTAACAAAACCATCTGCAACGATCAACCGGCCACCCGGTTTTAACAATCGAAATGATTCTTTAATAAATTTTTCTTTATTGTCGGCGTAGCAGATACTCTCGCAGCCCCATACGACATCAAAACTTTCATCTGCAAAATCAGTATTACAATAATCCATTTGTACAAACTGAACTTTATCACTCAAATTATTTTTTTCAGTATTTACCTTAGCTTGCTGAATTTGCTTTT
>JANPEU010000575.1:0-5167 GCA_031423175.1 Bacteroidota bacterium | reverse complement strand
CACTCTAAAGGCCTACTTCTTGCAATACATTTGAAAGGCACACAAAAGGCAACTCACATAGCTAACCTTGCAAAAGAGCGGCACTCTGCTATCCTAACCCATGCATCGGCAAGACGATAAATGCTTAAATTGCCAAATATTGAATCTGACAAATAAAAAGATGAAATTAATACTGCAGAAACCAAAGCTGGCACTTAATAAAGCATTTCTAAAACTGCGTCCCCATCGCAGTGAGGTTGACCTTTTTAAAAATAACCTCATCAGACTATTGGGCAAGGTTGACGAAATAGAAAGAGAAGAAAACCAAAAGAATCATGTCCGCGACTTTTTGAGGGACACGTTTTACAAAGAATCAAATGAAATAAATACAAAAGACAGCAAAGACCTTGTCATTCATCTTGGCAAATCAAACAAGGACAAGGTTGGTGTAATTATCGAAGCCAAAAGACCCAGCAACAAAGCAGAAATGCTGACTGCTGACAAGCCTAACACAAAAGCACTTCAGGAATTGGTACTTTATTATTTGCGGGAAAGAATTGAAGAAAATAACATTGATATAAAATATTTGATTGCTACTAATGTGTACGAGTGGTATATTATTGAAGCCGCTTATTTTGAAAAACTCTTTTACCGCAATAAATCTTTTGTAAAACAATACGAAGAGTGGCGGGACAAAAAGAAAGTAACAAGCGATACACAGCTTTTTTATAACGACATAGCAAAACCATTTATAGACCAGTTGGACGAGGATATTCCCTGTACTTATTTTGACATAAGGGATTATGAAAAGTTTTTGAAAAATGACGATGCAGCAGATGATAAAAACCTGATTGCCCTGCTCAAAATTCTTTCACCCCATCATTTACTAAAAGTTCCGTTTGCAGACGACAGTAATAAATTAGATGCCGGGTTTTATAAAGAGTTGCTGCATATTATCGGGCTGGAAGAAGCAAAAGAAAATGGCAAACAAATTATCCGCAGAAAAAAAGAAAAGCCGGATGAAGGTTCGCTGATTGAAAATACCATTGCAATATTGGAGACAGAAGACCTTCATAAAATAACTGATATAAACAGTTTTGGCGATAATAAAGAAGACCGCCTGTTTAATATTGCCCTCGAACTGTGCATTACCTGGATAAACCGTATCCTCTTTCTTAAACTACTGGAAGGCCAGTTAGTAAATTATAATAAAGGCGACAAGCAACATCATTTTTTAAACAGCGGGATGATTAATGACTATGATGAATTGTATAAATTATTTCACCAGGTGCTGGCCCGCACTGCTGCTGACAGGTCGGCAACCCTGCAAGAAAAATATAGCCGTGTCCCTTATTTAAACAGTTCACTTTTTGAAATAAGTGAATTGGAAGAGCAGGCCATAAAAATTAATTCGCTTGATAATTCGGCGCAGCTTGATTTTATCAACTCCACCGTACTGAAAGATGATAAGAAGAAAACAAACAAACTACCGGCTCTTGACTACCTGTTTAAATTTCTGGATGCGTATGATTTTGCCAGCGAAGATGCAGAAGACATACAGGAAGACAGTAAAACCTTAATCAATACTTCTGTATTAGGAAAAGTGTTTGAAAAAATAAATGGTTATAAAGACGGCTCCATTTTTACTCCCGGGTTTATTACCATGTATATGTGCCGCCAATCCATACGCCTGGCCATCGTACAAAAATTTAACGATAAAAAGAACTGGAATATTAAAACATTTGATGAACTCTACAATAAAATTGATGACATCAACGAAGCAAACAATATCGTTAACGATTTAAAATTGTGCGACCCTGCCGTAGGCTCAGGCCACTATTTAGTTTCGGGGCTTAATGAAATAATTGTTATAAAAAGCGAACTGAAAATACTACAGGATAAAAACGGAAAACGATTAAAGGAATATACCGTAGAAGTGGAGAATGACGAACTGTATATTACGGATGAAGACGGGGAACTATTTAAGTATATACCGCAGAACAAAGAAAGCCAACGGATACAGGAAACACTTTTTCATGAAAAGCAAACCATTATTGAGAATTGTCTTTTTGGTGTTGACATTAACCCCAACTCCGTAAAAATTTGCCAGCTTCGGTTGTGGATAGAACTGCTGAAGAATGCTTATTACAAAGCCCCCTCTCCTTTGGAGAGGGCGGGGGGTGAGGTTTTCAAAGAACTGGAAACCTTACCCAATATTGATATTAATATTAAATGTGGCAATAGTTTATTAAGCCGTTTTGCAATTGATGCAGATTTGAGTAAAGCCCTGAAAAGTATTAAATATGATATAAAAGCATACCGTGGTTTTGTAAACGAGTATAAGAACGAAAAAAACCGTGATGTAAAACGTGGTTTACAAAAAATAATTGACAGTATTAAAAGCGATTTTAGAACAGAGATAAATAATAACGACCCAAAAAAAATACGGCTAAGCAAACTCAGCAAAGAATTATTCTTACTATTATCCGTTCAAAAATCAGTTATACAGGCTGATGTTATAAAAGGAGGAGTGAAAAAAGAAAAAGAAAAGAAAGAAAAATTAGAAGCAGAAATAACTAAGCTCACTACCGAAATTGAAGAAATAAAAAATAATGCCATTTACAAAAATGCTTTTGAGTGGCGGTTTGAATTTCCCGAAGTGCTGAACAATGATGGAGAATTTGAAGGGTTCGATTTAATTATCGGAAATCCGCCATACATTAAAGAGGACACTAATCGAGATGCTTTTAACGGTTTAAGAAACAAAGAATGTTATCAAGGAAAAATGGATATTTGGTATTTGTTTGGTGACTTGGGCTTAAACCTTTTAAAACCCGATTGCAATCTTTGTTACATAGCTACAAACAATTGGACAACAAATGCGGGGGCTTCAAACTTTAGAAACATTGTAATCAATAATAGTCAATTAATTAATCTTAATGACTTTGGAGCATATATGATTTTTGAAAACGCATCTATTCAAACAATGATTATGCTTTTTAAGAACAATAGCGAAATCGACAATTACACTTTTGATTACAGAAGATTAGAAGGCGAAAAGCTAACAATAGAAAATGTTTTGAACTTGTTAGAAGGCATTCAAACAAACAATTCAGTTTTGCTTTCTCCTACAATAAACAAGGCAAGTTTAGCAAACAAACCTCTTACTTTTAACACAGATGAAAATTCAGAGTTACTTAATAAAATAAAGCTAAAGCATAATTTCTTTCTGAGAGAGAAACCAAATAGAAGTTTAGAATTACAAGCAGAGGTTGGTTCCGGAATCGATGTTCTTCAAGATTTTGTGAGCAAGGCAAATGTTGAAAAACTAAACGGAAAAGCAAAAGTTGGTGACGGAGTTTTTGTTTTAGATCAAATTGAATTTAACAATGTGAAGTTCAGTAAAAAAGAAAAAGAAATAATAAAACCATATTATACAACAGAGCAATTACAAAAATATTCAGGTAATCCTGAAAATCAATATTGGATACTTTATACAAAATCAGACATAGGTAAACTCAACAAGGAAGTAAAAAAAATTCCAATAAATGATTATCCAAAAATCAAAGAGCATTTAGATAAATTTAAAGACATTATTACTTCTGATAATAAACCTTACGGTTTACACAGAACAAGAGAGCAACATTTATTTGAAGGTGAAAAAATATTTGCCTTGCGAAAATGTCCGAAAGAACCTCGTTTTACTTATACAGATTTTGACTGCTTTGTTTCAAGAGCCTTTTTAGTAATCCAAAGTACCAGAATAAATCAAAAATACTTAACTGGCTTGCTTAACTCAAAACTCATTGCTTTCTGGCTTCGCAAAAAAGGAAAAATGCAAGGCAACGCCTACCAGTTGGACAAAGAGCCATTGCTTGAAGTGCCAATTTACAAGCCAACAGACAATGAAGCAAACAAAATTGCAGCTTTGGTTGATAAAATAATTTCTCAAAAACAACAAGGTAATGACACAACGGAGTTAGAAAAACAAATAGACGAATTAGTTTACAAATTGTATAATTTAACAGATGATGAAAAAAAAATAGTAGAATCGAAATAATTACTGTTGCAAAACAATAAATAAAAATATTTTACCCCGCAATGCCCGAACAGCAAAACATAGAATACAAACAAAGCTGTCATGATGATTACCGGGCTGGATTTTCGGTTTTGCAAAAGGGTTAGAAGGAGAATTAGAATAAAATAATTTGAACTATTAAGGAATCCTTACAAGTTGGAAACAGAAAAGCAACCATTCGAAATTTTAGAATAGTTCAAAAAGCAAAAATAAAATGGAAAACAAATCGCAAATAATCTTTTATCAAACCGAAAAAGGAGAAACCAGGTTAGAGGTTCGTTTGGAAAATGAAACAGTTTGGCTTACGCAAAAACTGATGGCAGAGTTGTTTCAAACCACCATTGCCAACATCAATATTCACCTGAAAAACATTTTTGATGAAGGAGAATTAGATGCCAATTCAGTTATTAAGGATTTCTTAATAACTGCCGCAGACGGTAAAAATTACCGAACTAAATTCTATAATCTGGACATGATAATTTCTGTTGGCTACAGAATAAAATCAACTGTTGCAACTCGTTTCCGTCAGTGGGCTACACAGCACATCAAAGAATATATTGTAAAAGGTTTTGTGCTGGATGATGAACGGTTGAAAAATCCTGATTTGCCTTTTGATTATTTTGAAGAACTGGTTAAACGCATTCAGGACATACGGACCTCTGAAAGACGTTTCTATCAAAAGATAACAGACATTTACGCCACCAGCACCGATTACGACCCAACGGATGAAAAAAGTATTTTGTTTTTTCAAACCGTTCAAAATAAAATGCACTGGGCAATAACAGGAAAAACGGCAGCCGAAATAATTGCACAACAGGCAGACAGCAGCAAACCTAATATGGGCTTAACCAACTGGAGAGGAACAAAGCCAAGAAAGCAGGATGTGGGAATTGCAAAAAATTATTTGAAAGAAAATGAATTGGAAGCACTCAATAATCTGGTAGAGCAATATTTGATTTTTGCCACGGGACAAGCCTTGCGAAGGATACCTATGTATATGAAAGATTGGATTGAAAAACTGCATGGATTTTTGAGACTGAACGACAGAAACATATTGGAACATGCAGGTAAAGTTTCACATCAATTAGCCATTGAAAAAGCAGAAAAAGA
>JANPEU010000574.1:0-9134 GCA_031423175.1 Bacteroidota bacterium | reverse complement strand
GTTTATGCAGGTATTGCAAAAAGGTTATAACCTGCCACTTTCTCATCTTACACTTTTAAAAGTAAGCGGTGAAATACCGGTACCTCAAAAAGCATTAAGCAAAATTGAAGACCGTATTGTTAATGCACAATCCAGTATTGTAGTAAGAGATAGCAGGAAGTATAATAATGTGCTGCTGATAGATGATGCAGTCGGTTCCGGGGCCACTATCAATGAAACAGCCGCAAAACTTAAACTGAAAGGGACAGCCAAAAAAATCATCGGTCTTGCAATAACAGGAAGCTTTAAAGGCTTTGATGTGATTCAGGAAGTGTAATGTTCAATTTTCCTTTGGTCGCCAATACGCATCATTTGTTTTGTTGTTGGATAAGCTGTAATATTAACTGTATTAGTACAATTTGTGTGGGAACTTTACAAAAAGCCTGAGTAATGAAATCAATTCAGAATTTTACTGCAATCATAGAAAAAGAAGAGGATGGTTTTGTTTCTTTATGTCCCGAATTGGATATTGCCAGTCAGGGAAATACTGTAGAGGAAGCCAAGGCTAACCTGCAGGAAGCAATTGAGTTATTTTTTGAACATGCTTCAAAAGATGAAATTGTATCCAGGTTAAAAACCGATGTGTTTATAACTAATCTGCAAATTGCCGTTGCGTAAGCTAATAATACTTTCAGGAAAAGAGGTTTGTAAAATCCTTTCAGACCATGGATTTGTTTTGGTACGTCAGAAAGGCGCCACATCATAATGCAAAAGAAAACCGGTGACGGCACCATTACTGTTCCCGTACCGAATCACCCTGAAATAAGAATCGGAACGCTGCAATCTATTATTCGCCAATCGCAAATTCCAAGAGAACATTTTGAAATAGGATAATAAAAGATAAAAAATTGGAGGTACATTTTTGGCACCTCCAATTTTAGTTTATTGCAGCATCGTTTTGTCCTTACATTGTTAATTCAATCATCAAAACCCGGTCTTATAAACTGCATGGCATCGGGAAATTCTTCCATTGCTTTTTGTTTGAGCTGACTGAGTACTGATAGTGCATTCAATGCCGTGTCTTCTGATGCAGGAATAAGTTCATATAAACCTGACCATGCAACAATACTTCTTTCAATGGCGATGATTGCAATTTTAGCGGTGCCATTACTGTCTTTCGGATAATCATTGTCTTCATCTCCTTCCAGTTTTCCATGCAGGGCCCGTTGCAGTTTTGCATCTATAAAAAATAAATACCATTGAATGATTTCAAAACAATTGCCGATACCTGCAACAGTATGCACCACCTCTTCTTCCGTTTTTAAACCCAAATGCAAATGACTTACAAGCTCCCTTGTTTTATCCACTACACCTTCACTCTTTTTCACAAAAGGCTTAGCAATCTTTTGGTATCGCTTGCAAAGTTTTGACAGCAGATGATTTTTAGCTGCTGTATGTAGTAAGGCCCTCTGCTTTTCATAAGCATCCTCTTCTTCTTTTGTCATCAGGTTATCCAGATCAACGCCATATTTCTTTGCAGCTTTATGCAGCATCTCAATTGCTTTTTGAAAATTACCTGCGATGGTATCCCAAAAAGCTTTATTGCTTATATCTAATTGTTCGGAAGAAAGATTGCCCGTACTTTCTCCGAAGGAGTCCCGTTGGACAAAGTTGCGGCAGCGGGTGGTAAAACTGCAGCGTTCGCACCAGCGGTCGCAGTAATTGTAAATACCGGGAATAAATTTTTGTTTCACCGGATTAAATTAGGGAATAATTTTTTTTCAGACAATTTCTAACCCCGAATGGGTGCTGCGGGAATACAGTCGCGGCGGGTTTGCAAGAACCTTTACATTGGATGAAAGTATCGACACTGCAAATATTGCAGCTAAATACACCGATGGTGTATTACAAATTAGTCTGCCAATAATTGCAGGTAAAGAAAATGTGAAGAAAGAAATAGTGATTAACTAAGATTTGCTTTTTTACTGTAGAAATCCCCGGTGTGAGCCGGGGGTTTTTTGTTTTAATTCAGTTATTGCTATGTTGCATCTGTTCCATTTGAAATAGATGTTCCAGGAGGACTTATCATTTGCCTTGCTGATATTTCAACGGGTGTTACCTCTGGTAATACTTTTTTTGTATACCCTTGTGCCAATTGATTAATTTTTCTTCCTTGTGGTAAAAAACTACTTTCTAAACTTCCTACTGCTTTGTTGTAATGATTTATTGTGCTGGTCAGTCCCTTACCAATATTTGCCACATGTTCCATTAATGTAGCACTTCGTTCATATAATTCAACAGCGGTATCTCTAATTTCTTCAATATTTTCGATTGTACTTCGTTGATTCCAACTATATCCAATACTACGAAGTATTGTAATTAACGTGGTTGGAGTTGCGATTATTATTCGATTATTTAATGCTTCCTCTATCATTCCAGGCCAAATCTGTAGTGCAGCTCCAAAACTGCTTTCAATTTGCATAAACATAACGACAAAATCAGGAGCGTTTGAAAACTGGTCCCAATATGCCTTCCCACCCAATTGCTTAAGATGTGCTTTGATTGCAATCACATGCTTATCCATTAATTGTTTTTGTAATTGTTGATCTTCTGTTTCAAACACCTCCAAATAAGCCGCTAATGGTACTTTACTATCTACAACAATTTTTCTTGATTCCGGTAAGTTTATAATCATATCGGGTCTTAAACGCCCTATTTCAGATTCTGTAGTTACTTGCTCCTCAAAATGACAATGCTCTAACATACCCGAAAACTCCACCAATCGACGTAATGCTATTTCGCCATAACGTCCTCTGCTTGTACTTGTTTTCAGTGCATTTACAAGACTACGTGTTTCTTTATCCAGAGCAACAGTACTTTGTTTCATTTGATCGAGTAATGTATTCATATGGCTGTAAGCACCTTCACGTTTTGTTTCAAGGGCATTAATTTTTTCATCCATTTTAGTAAGGCTATCTGATAAAGGCTTAACCAGTTCGTCAATTGCTTGCCCTTTTTTTTCTAATTCACCCTTCGCTTCAACTACTTTTTCATCTAGCTTGGCTTTTGCCAATACCACAAAAGATTCATTGTTTGTATGCAATGCTTGTCCAGCTAAAGCGCCAAATGCATCTTTCATTGCGTTTTCAGAATTCGCAATGAATTCTTTTTGCTCTTGCAAATTTATAGTAGCAAAATTGAGTTGAGATTTCAATCCCTCAATTTGTATGACATACTTACTTCGTGTTACCAACCACACTATTATCATACCAAGAAGGAGTATTATAGCTGCAATTAATATTAATAACTCATTGTTCATGATTTAAAGTTTAACTAGTTATAAATAGATGTACTTTTCTTTAATAAAAATCTGGTTTGATCAAATTGGTTCGAATAATTACCTGGGTCAAGCAATGCCGAATCAGGTTTTTGCAATAACTCCATCCTTTTCTTACCAATGATTTCAATCATTTCCAATTTTCTCTCGTAGTTAGTTTTTACCCAAGTAAGTTTCAGAATTACAACAAGAAACTCAAAGAAAAACATCAGTAAAGAGAAAAGAATGTAGGTAAATAACATATAACTATCTTCCTTAACCAAGCTAAATAGAGCTTTTATTCGAGTCAATAAAGCATTTTCGTGAAAATTAGTAGCTGCTTTTGAACCACTCAAATTCACAAGACTATCTTTCATGTTTGAGAATGACTCCTTTTTTAAAATCAACTTACTTAAGTCCTGCTTACGTTCTTCGGCTTTCCTATCTTTAAATTTGGCTACTTCACCAACTCCCTTATTGCCGGTTCCTTTTGTTCCATCGGCCTCGGCTATTGCAAGAGACACTGCATTATCATACATAGTTTGTGCCCGGTTAATATCTGCATCAACAGCCGAAATGTCATTTAATAGGTTGAAATTTTCTTCCTCCTTAATTTTAGCCTCTGCTATTGCATCCGCCTTAAGCCTTGCTACTCTGATATCGATGTCATCTTTAAAAATAACCTCATCGATTGCTAAACTTCCAAGCATTGCAACAATTAAACCTATACAAATCCTGAAAAAAGTTAACCACCTATTGCCATTGGCCATAATAATAAGTTTTTCAACTAAAAAAACAATTACCCCACACAATATGGCTACTAATATTGACCAGCCAATACTAGACTTGAGCACATCAAATGACAACATAAATCCATTGAATATCCAGATTAAAGTAGGCAAAAGCATAGCTATAGACATAGCAACCACTTTTTTCTTACTCGCAGGTGTATCAGCGGACAGTAAAGTGTAATTATCTCCAGTAAATAAACACGCAGTTTTAAGCATATAAAGTATTTTATCAATTAAATAATCCGGTATTTGCGCACAAAAGTTTTTCTTGTTGGAATCTCTCGACCCCCTTAATAAAACCAGCCCGATAAGAATGAATTGAGGAAGCTACTATACCCTCGTTTTCAACTGATAATATTTTTTGGGTATCAAGTTCATGAATGCAAACAGTAAGTGATCTCTCCTTTTCAATTAATTGAGATTCTAATCTTGATGAAATTCCCCTTGTTCTTATTATATGCAATTTGAGTTCTCCAATTTCACCTCTTTTTATATCAAGGCATTTATCAACAGCGAGACGAAAATCTGACCTTATTAATTTTAATTTATTCTCAAAATATTCGTTATCTGGACAGAAATATCCATCATTATATCCGATCCACTCAAAATTTTGATTAAGAAATTCCTCAATTGGAGATAATTGAGTTTGATTCACATTCGACTTTTCAGGCTCTTCGTTGTCAACGAAAAGATTTTGATCAATTTCTTTTGCAGAAATGATAACCTCAGCGTCCTGATTATTGAATTCAGAAGTAGCTTTTGCAGATTTGTTTGCACGAAAAAAATTAAATATTGACATAACAGATAGTTTTAGTTTTTAAAAACAGGAATAGTATATCGCTTATGGCCCGCCTCATGACATTCCTCGCATAGTGTGATTAAGTATTTGTGATTATAATCCCACGGATTCTTTTTTTGGTCTGTCTTAACATTAATGTGATATTGCCGGTGGTGTACCTGAAGATTTTCTTTTGAACCGCAGTTTTTGCATTGCTGATTGTCCCTATTTAAAATCTCTATTCGTATTTTTTTCCAATCCGGACATTTTAAAAGATTTTGGTATTGCAATGTATATCTCATTTTTCCTCCTTTTCCTATGAATGTCCAAATACATTTAAAAGTAACCAGTATATCAAAAGATATCTATATGCACACTTGTGACATCTATGAAAGGACACCCTTGTAAACGCAATTTTTAGTATTTTTAAAAGATAATTGGGTGTGTGAAAAAATAGTTCAGATTTCCTGGTTACCTTTTTATAAAGCGACCATATATGAGTGAGAAGATACCTTTTGATACAAATGATGGAGGGCAGTTCAAGAATTGGTACAGCTTATATTATCCTATGATTAAAAAATTAGTTACTGAAAATGGCGGATCACAAGAAGACGCTGAGGATGTCTTTCAGGAAACATTAATAGCTGTTGTTGAAAAAAAAAGAAATAATGAATACAACTTAACTTCAAAGGAGTCAACATTCATATATAGTATAGCTCAAAATAAATGGAGAGATTATGCAAGAAAAAAGAATAGAACCCTTTTAAACGCAACTGATATTGATCTGAGCGTTCTTGAAGTTGCAGATGACAGTTTATACGATATAGAAAAAGAGAAATATTTAGAAAAACTAAGATCGTGTTTTGAAAAATTATCTGAGACGAGAAAAATAATTATACGTGAATACTATTATTCGAAATATTCAATGAAAGAAATAGCTGCTAAATTTGGTTTCGAAAATGATGATAGTGTAAAATCTCAAAAATATAAAGCTATCATAGATTTAAAAAAATGCAAAGAAATACTAAAATCCTAATCATATGTTACAAGAAAATACTTTATCAATTATTGACAAGCTTGTTAGTTCGAAAGTTACAATTACCGAATTACAGGAAATTGTACCCTTACTGAGTGATCCAGACTTTAAGGATACATTTCAGTTAATTGAAGATTTGGAATATGCTATAAAACCCATCGGACGTTCTGAACTACGTAAGGAAATAATTGCTGCATCTAATGAGTACCATAAAGAGACGAAAGTTATTGAACTTAAAAACGCAAGCAAATGGAAATTGTCAGCAATAGCCGCATGCTTTATCGCTTTAGTTGGGATTTCAGCTTATTTTATAGTTGGCAATTATTCGAATAAAGATATTTATTCTTCACGATCTGGTGGGGGTACCTTTATTAAAGATCTAAATCCGGAAATTAAATGACCATAATATGAAAGCTACTATATCCTTTTTTCAGGCTATGCTTTTGTCTATTTTAATTGGAATATTAATAGTAGTGCTATTCTTTTTAAGCGATATTAATAAAATAAGAAAAACTAATAGTGCGGAATTATTGTACAATATGACTAATACTTTTTTTGTAACCGATACCATTAGTAAAGGAATTATAAAAGCATTAGGTGACCAAAGTCCGGTTTTACAAGAAAATGGCGGAAAGTTTGATTATTATGATGTTGATAATTATTTGGCTCACTTTGAACTTCTAAAAAATTATTTGGATGAAGGAATAATATCTGAAAAAAATATTTATACCATGTACAGTTATTATATCGTACAGGCATATAAAAACAAAGAAATATGGGAATATGTAAAGTACTGGAGAGAGTATGATAAAGATTCTACTTATTATGCCAATGTTGAATTTTTAGCAAAAAGATTCATTGAAGCAAGTAAAAACAAAAAGTTCCCATCTCACTAAATAGCATAGCTTTTATTTCAACTGATCTTTTATTGTAAAGACCTCGATGGGAATTGCTGAAAAGAATTACAGAACCCTGAACGGAGCGTCGCAACAAAAGTTTCATAGTAGCACAAAGCTTGTAACCAAAAACAAGTATGCCATACTTTTAAAGTATGGCATACTTAAAAGCTTACCTCAACACTCTCACAATCCCAGCCCCATTATAAGAATGGTATTCGCCATTATACATCGCATCGGCGCTTACGGGTCCCATTTTATAATTGCCGGGGGATACGGCGCGGACAGCATAATAATAAGTTTGTTTGTTATTATTTGCATTCACAAAGAAATGAATCCGGTCATCACGTACATCCAATGCTGTTGGTGTCATGCCATCTTTTATCCAGTCCATACCCGGTATTTCTTTGGTGCGTGGGTTTTCAATTTCAAAACCAGCAGGCAGCAAATCAGTGATAACAACATTTTCAATGGAGGTGCTGAAAGAACGTTCCAGTGTAATACCTACAATAATCAAATCATTTTGTTTAAAAGTAGTTCCGCTGATCGGCACACCTGTTCTTGTGTAAAAACCTTTCCGCACTTTTAAATAACTGTCCTCTTCTTTATAGGCACCGCTTGCACTGATACCTTCTGCCTGCCAGAAATAATACAACTGCCCTTTTCCTTTTGTTGCAATCTCTACATTGGTTCCTTTGAGTGCTGCTGCATCACCACGCCACTGGCCACCATCTACTTTAGCAACTATTTTCCCATTTACTTTTATTTCGGCTGTCGCATCAGAGTTATTTGCTTTTCTTGCTATTTTACCCAATGCCAAAAATGCAAATGCCCTTTCCTGTGTGCTGAGCCAGTAACGTGTTTTTAATTTATCGCTTACATGTTTTGCCATTATACCAATCTGCGAATTGGCAGGGTCAGCATCTATCAGGGCATTTAATGCAATTGCTTCATCACGTACATCAGAATAATAACTTCCTCCTGTCTGCGCCACAGATTCTTCACCCGCAAATGCTGAAGGCAGCATGGCGGTAAATGATTTTTTATCTCCCGCTGTTGCATATGCTGCTGCTAACAAATAACGGCTGTCCAATGCAAGTATATTTTGATTGGCTTTATAATAATTCATAGCCGGCACATTTGTTTTACCTGCGAGTGCCAGCACATATAAACCGTAAGCAACTTCTTTCGGCGCAATCTTTTTATTTTGATTACGATTATAATAATAAATAATGGTCGCTTTATTTTTTAAATGGTTGCTGATATAACTCAGCATGGTTTGCAGTAAACTATCATCATAATCGAAGCCTGCTTTTTTTGCTTCAATTAAAAAATGTGCCGCATAGATGGTAGCCCACCAGTCTGCTTCTCCTTCGCCATCCCAAAGTGTAACGGCACCGTTATATAATTGGCGCATTTTTATTTTGCGGATGGCTTCCATGATATTGCTGTTCGCATTCGATTTGCCTGCCTGTCCGGTAGGCAGGTTCAGTTGCATCAGGTCGGCCATATCACCATAATATAATTGCGGGAAAGCAGCAGATACAGTTTGTTCTGTACAACCATACGGATACTGTACTAAATAACGAAGATGATCTCCCAGTTCCAGTGCAGGCGATCGGCTCACTACTAGATTATAACTTATACTGCTGGGCATAAAATCACTCAGCCCGATACTTACTGATTTTGAACTTCCACCCGTAACAGTCCCACTACCTGTTACTTTTTGCAAAGTGGATGGCGGACGAACAGAAATTTCTGTTTCATCTTTAAACATTTCGCCCAAACCATTTACTGAAATTTTTACTTTTCCAACAGCAATGGTTGGATCTGCCACTACCTGGAACAATACTATTCCTTCGCTTTTTGCATTTAGAGAAACTGTTTGTTTTGCATCACCAATTATTTTCAACGGGCCATCCAATGATACTGTTGCTGAAACGCTGGTGTTCTTTGATGTGGTATTGCTCATCGTTACAGGCACTGTTACTGTATCACCCGGGCTTAAAAATCTTGGCAATGCTGTACTGATTACAATCGGGTCAGCAACTGTCATTGTGTTTTCACCGCTTCCGAAATTTTGTCCTTTAAAACTTACCGCCATCAATCTCAACTCACCACTGAACTGTGGTATATCAAATTCAAAATTGGCTTCACCACTTCCGTTTGCTTTTTGCAAACCACTCCAATAGCTTACTACTTTTACTCTTTTAGCAGGCATTGGGTTTACTCTTTTATCCATTTCTGCTTCACCATCACCACCGGTACTGCTGATTTTTGCACGCAACTCAGGAAATAATAATGGATAAAGATCATAAGCAGTAACCTGCAATGCTTT
>JANPEU010000573.1:0-11865 GCA_031423175.1 Bacteroidota bacterium | reverse complement strand
CATAGTCATCTTATCTGCATAAAAAATTACAAGCCCATCTACGTTTCTTGCTGCACGGCCAGCTGTTTGCGTTAAACTTTTTTCATTACGCAAAAAACCTTCTTTGTCTGCATCCAGAATAGCCACTAATGAAACTTCGGGTAAGTCCAATCCTTCACGCACAAGGTTTACACCTACCAATACATCAATCACACCCAATCTTAATTCTCTCAGTATCTCCACTCTTTCTAATGTATCTACTTCGCTGTGTATGTATTTTGATTTGATATTGATGCGATGAAGATATTTATCCATCTCTTCTGCCATTCGCTTGGTTAGTGTTGTTACCAACACCCGATCGCCTTTTGTAACACGTTTATCTATTTCATCCAATAAATCATCTATCTGATTTACCGAAGGCCGAATTTCAATTGGTGGATCTAATAAACCCGTTGGTCTTACTACCTGTTCTACAACAACTCCCCCGCATTTCTCCAATTCAAAATCATCCGGTGTTGCAGAAACATAAATCGTTTGGTTCAGCATTGCGTCAAACTCATGAAAATTTAACGGACGATTATCTAAAGCCGATGGCAAACGAAAACCATAATCAACTAAAACTAATTTCCGGCTTCTGTCGCCACCATACATGCCACTTACCTGCGGAATGGTTTGATGGCTTTCATCAATCACACATAAAAAATCTTTTGGAAAATAATCTAACAAACAAAAGGGCCTTGTTCCTGCTTTTCTTCTGTCAAAAAAACGAGAATAGTTTTCTACTCCATTACAATAGCCTAATTCACGAATCATTTCTACATCATAGTTTACCCGTTCACTCAATCGCTGTGCTTCTATATACTTACCGGTATTTTTAAAATAAGAAACCTGTGCATTCATTTCATCCTGTATCTCATAAAGTATCTGCTGTATCATATCCTTCGGAGCTAAATAAAGATTTGCCGGAAAGATGGCAGCATTATCCATTACGGAAATTCGTTTTCCGGTTACTACATCAAAACTTTCTATCTCTTCTATTTCATCGCCAAAAAAAGTAATGCGATAGCCCGTATCTAAATAGGGAAGATTGATATCTACCGTATCTCCTTTTACCCGGAATGTTCCTCTTTTAAATTCGAGTATGGTTCTTGAATAAAGAACATTAACTAATGAATGAAGAAACCCCTGTCTTGAAATAGTTTGTTTTTTATGAATGCGGATAATGCCGTTGGCAAATTCATCCGGATTACCAATACCATAAATACAACTTACGGAGGCGACAACAATAATATCCCGTCTGCCACTTAATAATTCTGATGTTGCCTGTAACCGAAGTTTATCCAACTCATCATTGATAGATAAATCTTTTTCGATATACGTATTGCTTACGGGCAAGTAAGCTTCGGGTTGATAATAATCGTAATAAGAAACAAAATAACCAACTGCATTGTCGGGAAAAAATTGTTTGAATTCTCCATACAACTGGGCCACTAATGTTTTATTATGCGTAAGTACTAATGTGGGACGTTGAACATTTTGAATAACATTCGCAATCGTAAAAGTTTTTCCACTTCCGGTTACGCCTAATAGTGTTTGATGTTTTTCACCATTTAAAATTCCTTCGGTCAGTTGACTGATCGCCTGCGGTTGATCACCTGCAGGCGGATAAGGAGTATGTAGATTGAAAGAAGACATTGTAAAATTTAATGGATCTGCAATTTAGCAAAACGGCTTTTACGTCACTAATTATTTACCTTTATTATCATACTTTTTTTCATTCTTATTTTTTATGAAACCAATCGCCGTAATGAATATTGACAAAGGAGAGGAAATTATCTCCTTTTTTGTAAGCGGGCATATCCTCGGAACGGGTCGTTATAAGTTTCTTGCAAAGAAAAAATTAAATGGTAAATACGAATGGGCGCATTTTAAAGAAAGGGACAATGGCTTAAAAGAGGGGGTGTATACAGGTGAAGTAAATACCGAAGCTGAACTGTCTCTTGTTTTAGGTATAATGAATAAAAATCTTACAAAAATATTTGGAGCAACCGCTGAAATGAAACAGGGCAAGCCCGAATTCAGAACAATAACGGGGCAAAAATTTGATGATACGATAAACTAAGTTTTTGTACCCGCTTTAATTTATTTCTTCTTCTTCTCTTTTTAATTCTTTATCAATATAAAAAGTTCCAAGCGGAATAACAGCCGCTATTCCAACTCTGAACGCTTTTTTAAATTTCCATTTTCTTACAACCCATACCCTGATTACAAAATAAGCATATGTTACAAATAATACGCCATGCACCCAACCAAAAAATAAAACGAATGCGGGTTTATGAAAAATATATTTCAGCGGCATTGCAATCAGCAAAAGAATCAGAAAGGATATGCCTTCAATAATTCCTGAATACCGGAGTAGCTGAATTAATTTTTTGGGGTTTTGCAATGCGAATACGTTTTTATTTTTAAAAATAAATGCCCTGCAATTGGCAAGGCATTGTTTTATGAAGATACATTGATGTAACGACTATTTAAACTCGGCGATAACCGTAATTTTTGGTTCTTTGGAAACCTTACCTGAGCCAACCTGTGGTCCATCCACTTTATAATCTTCCAGTTTTACTGAAAATGCTGCAGTAGCTGTGATAACTCCTTCTTTAACTATTATTGATGCTGATGTTTTTATTTTTTGTTCAACACCATGTATTGTAAGTGACCCTTCTACATCAGCAGCATAAGTCCCTTCCTTTGTAAATTTTATTTTACTAAGATTTGTAATGGTTCCATTGAAAGTTGCTTTCGGAAAATTATCAGAATCCATCCAGCCGCTGTTATTAAAATGAGCCTGGATTCTTGGATTTGAAAACGCAAAGCTTTTTATAGCTGCCTCAAACTGTATGCTTCCTGTTTTTGTATCTAACGCGGCCACTACGGTTTTGTTTTCTGCTTTTGGTAAAGCATCAATAGGCGTAGTTGCATCAAAGACTATCATTGCTGATGTGGTTGTTTTTTTTTGGGCAAATACTGATATTACTGCAAGTACAAGTGCTACGGATAAAATCGTTTTTTTCATTTGTTTTAATGTTTATTTTAATAAAGTACTTCTAATAAATCCTATAAAATTAATTCCCAATATGTCGCTATGTATAGCATCGCTACATGCGCCTCTGATGGTTGCCTTATCTCCGGCTTTTAATGTTTTTGCCTCTTGCAGGTGATTTTGTTGAAAAGCAAAAATGAGATAGGAGCCTGTTGTAATATCCATCATCTTAATATTTATTGTTGTATCTGCCAGCGCAGTTTCAGTTACTACTCCCGTTACCTCAATTATTTTATCAGCATATTTCGCATTTGCTGTTTTAATGTCGTTGTCAAACTCTTTAATAAACGAAATTGCTTCTTTTTTAAAATCTGCTTTTACAGTTGCTGTATCATCATGCCTCTCGTTAAAAATATACCAAACAATTCCTGCAACAATTATTAGCAAAATAAACACTGCTATTAGTAATTTTTTTACCCAACCTTTCCTTTTAGTTGTTTCCATATTAACGAGCAGCAAATTTAAACTCTTTAGACGGTGAATTGAATTGATGCTTGTGCTTTTTAACTTATAAATAAAAAACAATCCCGTCGTTTCTGACGGGATTGCTTAAACTAACTAACCCATATTTAAATACTAAAGTGCGGATTAAAACTAAGCCACTTGCATCTCTTTAATTTTCTCTCTTATTTTTCCTTCTATTTCATTTGCCATTTCGGGATTATCAATCAGTAATTGTTTTACAGCATCCCGGCCCTGGCCTAATTTGTCGGTATTATAACTATACCAGCTTCCGCTTTTTTGAACAATCCCTAATTCAACACCCATATCTACTATTTCGCCATTTTTAGAAATTCCTTCGCCAAAAATAATATCAAACTCTGCCGAGCGGAATGGAGGGGCTACTTTGTTTTTAACCACTTTAACTTTTACACGGTTACCAACTGCTTCATCACCATCTTTTATTTGAGATGAACGACGAATATCTAAACGAACAGAAGCATAAAACTTCAGTGCATTACCGCCGGTTGTAACTTCCGGATTGCCAAACACAATTCCTATCTTTTCACGCAACTGATTGATGAAAATGCAAATGGTATTTGTTTTAGCAATGGTAGCTGTCAATTTTCTTAATGCCTGACTCATCAATCTTGCATGAAGCCCCATTTTGCTATCACCCATTTCACCTTCCAACTCACTTTTTGGAACCAATGCTGCTACTGAATCAATAACCACAACATCCAAAGCGCCGGAAAGAATAAGACGGTCGGCTATTTCTAATCCCTGCTCACCATAATCAGGCTGAGAAATCAAAAGATTATCAACATCAACTCCTAATTTTTTTGCATAGGCACTATCAAATGCGTGTTCGGCATCAATGATGGCACACATACCGCCTTTTTTTTGCGCTTCAGCTATTACATGTATAGCAACAGTTGTTTTGCCCGATGATTCGGGCCCATATATTTCCACCACTCTTCCTCTTGGTAATCCACCAATGCCCAGTGCCACATCAAGTCCTATTGACCCAGTGGACACCACTTCCATTTCATGTATTCCTTTTTCATTCATCATCATTACGCTACCCTTGCCATAATCTTTTTCAATTTTGTCAATGGTAAGCTTGAGTGCTTTCAGCTTTTCGCTGTTGTTGTTAGTGTTTGACATATCAGTAGTTTTATCTTTTTCAGTTTTTGCCATGTTTCAAAGTTAAGTTTTCAATCTTTTAGTAAGAAAATATTCTTGAGCATTCAAAACTAAATGATTTAGCATTATAAAGCTAATATTTTAGGATTTATTTTCAAGTTTTTTATCTCCCCGTCAAAATTAACCCTTGCCTGATGGGAAAAAATGTTTGATATTTGCCCTCTAAACTTTTGAATATGAAAAAAATTCTGATTGCCTCGGCTGCGCTTATTTTATCTTTTAATATAAATGCTCAAGATGAGCCGTCTGCTAAACCGGGAACCGTATTTGGAGAAATTTCTGAAAAGGGAACCGCTATAAGCGCCAATGAATTGGAGGCTAAAATGGTTGACAATAAGTTTGAAGGGAAAATAAAGGGAAAAGTGGTTGAAGTATGTAAGGCAATGGGTTGCTGGGCAAAAATTCAAAAAGAAGATGGTACCACTATTATGATAAAAGTAAAAGACCATGAATTTGCTATGCCATTGGACATCGTTGGAAAAATTGTATTGGCTGAAGGCTCTGCTGAGCTAAAAGAAACTTCTGTAAATATGCTGAAGCACTATGCTGAAGATGCAGGCAAGAGCAAAGAGGAAATTGAAAAGATTAAAGAGCCTAAAAAAGAAATGCTGATGACGATTAAAGGAGTTAAAGTGATTCAATAAGAAAAGTCTTTGGATATTATTTCCCCGCTTATGAAAATGAGCGGGGATTTTTTTTATCCATATCAGAACAGGATCCGCAGCGTTTCAAAACCCATCCAGCTCATAACCGCAACCACCAGCCAGCCAAATACCTGTAACCAAACCGGGTGTTTATATTGATTCATCAACGATGATTTGGTTGCTGCAATAAGAATCACTGATAAAGCTATTGGTAAAATAATCCCGTTTATTGCGCCTGCTTTTATTAAAAGATTTACCGGGTTGCCTGCAATTACAAAAACAACAGTTGATGTAATTATAAAAAGACTGATAATAATTTTTTCATTCTTTGCAACAACGGGCATTAATGTTTTCCAGAAAGAAACAGAAGTATAAGATGCGCCGATTACTGATGTGATAGCAGCACACCATAACACAACTCCAAAAAATTTATAACCTATTTCACCCGCCGCATTTTGAAAAACCGATGCTGCAGGATTATTTGCTGCAAGTGTAGCACCACCATACACTACCCCGAGTGCAGCAAGAAATAAGATATAACGCATTGCAGATGTAATAACAATACCACTTACCGAACTTCTGGTTACTTGTGGCAAGAAGTTTTTTCCTTTAATCCCCGCATCCATTAAACGATGAACCCCGGCAAATGAAATATAACCACCAACTGTGCCACCAACCAATGTTACAATTGTCAGCACATCAATTTTTTCAGGAAAAATAGTTCTGTATAAAGCCTCGCCGATTGGCGGATGAGATTTGAATGCGATATATACCGTAAGTGTTATCATCAACAAACCAAGCAGCTTTGCAAAACCATCCATCAGCTTGCCGGCTTCTTTATACCAAAAAATACTTAAAGCAATAACACAACTTATTATGGCTCCGTATTCCGGCTTTATTCCCGTCAATACATTTAACCCCAACCCACAACCCGCCATATTCCCAATATTAAAGACAAGACCACCTGATGCAATTAATGTCGCAAGAAAAAATCCAAGCCCCGGAAAAATTTTGTTTGATAAATCCTGTGCATAGCTTTCGCTTACAGCTACGATGCGCCAAATATTAAGTTGAGCACCAATATCTAATAAGATTGAAATCAGAATAACAAAACCCATGCTTGCCATCAGCTCGCTGGTAAACCTGGAAGTTTGGGTAAGGAAGCCTGGGCCGATAGCCGATGTAGCCATTAGGAATGCCGCTCCAAGTATTGCTGAATTTTTTTTCATTCGCTTTTAAAAATAGTAAATATTCTACTTTAATGCTGATACCCCCCTTTAGAAGATGGGAGCTTTTCGTTGAGTATATCATTTCAAATCTAACAATGCTGACCCCTTATCTTTGCCGCTCCTGATTTTATGGCAATATTTGATTTTTTAAATAGAAGAAAAAAGGATGATGGCGGCACCGAGATGACTTTTATAGATCATCTTGAAGAGTTGCGTTGGCATCTCATTCGTTCAGTTATTGCAATCCTGGTTGGCGCAATTGTAATTTTCATTTTTGTAAGAACGGTAGTAGATCAACTTTTACTTGCGCCAACCAAAGCTGATTTTATTTCTGCTAGATGGTTATGCTCCTTGGGTCATGGCATTGGAATAGGTGATGCACTTTGTTTTAAACCTGTAAGTGTTAATCTTATTGAAACCGCAATGACGGGTCAGTTTATTTCATCATTCACGGTTTCTTTTGTTGGTGGTTTTATTATAGCCTTTCCGTTTGTTTTTTGGGAATTCTGGAAATTTATTAAGCCGGCATTATCGCCAAAAGAATTAAAGAAAACAAGAGGAATAATATTCTGGGTTTCTTTTTTATTTTTTCTCGGCGTTGCATTTGGATATTTTATTCTTACCCCCTTTATGGTAAATTTTTATTTTTCTTACACGTTGAGTGATCAAATAAAAATAATGCCGACTTTTTCTGATTATCTTGAAAATCTCATTTATACAACAGTCGGTGTAGGCGTTTTATTTCAAATGCCATTATTGGTGATGGTGCTTACAAGAATTGGAATTATTACGGCTAAATTTTTAAGAAAATACCGTCGTCATGCATTTATTGTAATATTAATTGCAGCCGCTATAATAACTCCAAGTACAGATCCCTTTAGTTTAACGATTGTAACCATTCCGCTTTATGTTCTTTATGAAGTAAGTATTGGAATCGCAACCCGCATTAATAAGGAAAAGGAAAAAGAAAATAAAGAATGGAGTTAATAGTTAGGTGATCTGACTCTGAACTTTACTAACTTTGAATTCTGATTGATTATTTATTCTCTGGCTCTGATCCTGCCAATTCGCAGGCATACTCTAAACTCTGAACTATATATGAACTCTCCATTCAATCTCACAAAGCCAATTGCCGTCGGAAGCGACCATGCGGGCTATGATTATAAAGAAGATTTGATTTCTTTTTTAGAAGCAAAAGGCCTGGCATTTACAGATTTTGGAACAGATACAAAAGATTCGGTTGACTATCCCGACTTTGCACACCCGGTTGCTGATGCAGTTGAAAAAGGCGAAGCTTCTTTTGGAATATTGGTTTGTGGCAGCGCAAATGGTGTTGCGATTACAGCAAACAAACATCAAGGCATTCGTGCAGCTATTTGCTGGGGCGAAGAATTAGCAAAACTTGCAAGAGAACACAATGATGCAAATATTATTTGTATCCCGGCAAGATTTGTTCGTGAAGGCGATGCAGAAAAAATGGTAAATATTTTTATGCAAACAACATTTGAAGGTGGCCGCCATGCTAAAAGAGTAAATAAAATTGCCTGCCCCTGTTGATTGTTAAAATTCAATACACAGAATAAAAGTGCTCCCTCCTGATTAATACGATTATATAATAAGCAAGCCTTAATCACGTCTGTATTATCGTCTTTCCTTTCATAAACCCCCTTATACCAATTTGATTTACTCTTTAATCCAAAAAATCCGGTATTCCCGAAGCAAATCGGGACAAGAATACCGAGAGCAGTGACGACTTTCGTTTTGGATTAAATTGTATGGCGATTCGGTATTATCATTTCTTTCTTTCCAAAATATTTAATTGAATTAAGTTTGGAAATAATTTTATAAAATAATCCTAAATGAAAAAGCGGTTTCTTTTTTTCTATCTCCTTCTTCCTTTTTTAGCAATTGCACAAAAAAAGAATATCCCGGCATTTTTTGCAAAAACAATTTCTGAGGTAGATTTAAAAAGACATCTATATAAAATAGCAGGCAAAGAAATGGGCGGAAGACAAACGCCTTCTCCCGGATTAGAAAAAGCTGCTGATTATATTGAAGCTCAAATGAAATTAATAGGCCTTACTCCGGGTAATAAGGGAAGTTACCGTCAACAATATCCATTGTACAAAGATTCTATGATCGGTTCTTCGTTAAGTATAAATAAAAAAGAATTTGAACTAAAAAAGGATTTCGTCCCAGGCACCGATAACATTTCCGGTTCGATGCATTTTAACGAAGCCGTTTTTGCGGGTTTCGGAATTGTAGACGGTGACCATGATGATTATTCCGGGTTGGATGTAAAAGGAAAATTAGTAATTATTGTAGATGGGTTACCAGATGGATTTAAGGCAATAGAAGGGGCAGGCTCTATTTCTCCTCTTGGTAAAACAATTAATGCGCAACAAAAAGGAGCAATTGCTTTGTTAATTATCAATGGTGGTTATCCAAGAAAAATTTTTAATACAATTGGCAACTGGAGTTTAAATTCTAATAAAGCAAATCAATCGCCACCCGTATTTAATATTTCAGAAAATGTAGCTGCTGGTATAATGGGCAATGATGCAAAAGACATTCTTGAAAAAATGAAAACAAAAGCATTGCCCTCAAAAACCTATAAAGCAGAAATTGACTTTAGCTATTTTAATCAAACAAATATAACGTACGCTGCAAATGTGATGGGTCTTTTGGAAGGCGGGGATAAAAAAGATGAGTATGTCATTGTAACTGCACACTATGATCATCTCGGAATGAGTAATGATACAATAATAAATTACGGTGCAGATGATAATGGCAGTGGCACGGTTTCGATTCTTGAAATAGCAGAAGCGTTTTCAAAAGCAAAAGCAGCAGGCAAAGGACCCCGCCGCAGTATCTTGTTTATGACAGTAAGTGGAGAAGAGCATGGGCTTTGGGGTTCAGCATATTATTCCAATCATCCCGTTTATCCATTAGAAAAAACTTCAGTTGATTTGAATATAGATATGATTGGAAGAATTGATAATTTACATATCGGGGATAAAGATTCTGCTAATTATGTTTATGTCATTGGGGATGATAAACTCAGTAGTGATTTAGCACCAATATCAAATTTGGCAAACAGGCACACAAAAATAATTTTAGATAGAAGATTTAATGATCTTAGAGATGCAAATCAGTATTATTACCGAAGTGACCATTATAGTTTTGCTGAAAAAGGTGTACCGGTCATTTTTTATTTTAATGGCGTGCATTACGATTATCACCGCCCAACCGATACTCCCGATAAAATTAATTATCCCTTATTGGCAAAAAGAGCTCAGTTGGTTTTTTACACTGCATGGGGTATTGCAAACCGCAATGCCATGATGAAGCGGGATAAAAAATTGGAAATTCCATCGTTTGGCTTTTAAATTTTAATAGTATTAATACCAAGATCCTGAATAAATTTTCTTTTGTTTTTTTTACCCATTAAACCTTGAAGAATGGCTACGGTCTATTTCTGCGTAACAAAATTCGTACAACCCTAAAATGTAAAGCCATGTTAAGTAAACAATTCATCAAATCATTTTTAATAAGCGCAACTATAATTTGTGCAGCATCAATTACCAATTCAGCCGATGCACAACAACGCCGCAGAGCAGTTGACCGGATAGAAGATGTAAGAGATCGGCGTGAAGACGTTCGTGATCGCAGAGAAGATGTGAGAGACCGACGTGAAGATGTAAGAGACGCCAAACATACTGGTGGAGTATTGGATCGACTGGAAGATGTTCGTGATCGCAGGCATCCACGATGCCCGCGCAGGTTCTAAGCCTTACCCTTTAGCATAAATCAAAACGATTCCGTTTATTCGGGGTCGTTTTTTTTATATCCCCCTTCAGATTTTTTCAAAAAAGAATATCTATATAAATTACAGCAAGAACAAGAAGCAAAAAAGGGCTTGCGGTTTTTCGATATAAAACGGAACCCGGCGGTTTGCTTTTTTATCAAATTCTTTTTAACCTGGCCATTTCTACAAAACAAATACGTTAGAACGGGTTTAAATTTCACTTAAATCAAACATCTTTCCCCAGCCCTGAATAAGAGCAGATAAACCTGTTGCACGTAAATTAAAAATCAGTAGTTTCGCTGCTATCAATTAATACTACTCAATAACATTTATGAAGTTCATCGTATCATCTTCTGCCCTGCTAAAACAACTGCAGCATATTGCGGGAGTAATTAATGCCAATACAGTACTTCCTATACTTGAAGATTTTTTATTTGAAGTGGATAAAAACAGGCTGACCGTTGTTGCCACCGATCTGGAAACGGTAATGCGTGTACAATTGGAAATAGAAGCAAAAGACAGTGGCAAGGTTTGTATTCCTGCAAAAATTTTACTGGAAAGTTTAAAAAGTATTCCTGATCAGCCGCTCACTTTTAATATTGACAAAAATTTCGGTATCGAACTGACCAGCGATAATGGTAAGTATAAAGTGATGGGAGAAAATCCTGATAATTTTCCAAAAGAACCTGCGGCTGACGGTGCCACCACTTTTACTTGTTCTTCTTCTGCATTAGTTACTGCTATCAACAAAACGTTGTTTGCTGTAAGTAATGACGATTTGCGTCCAGCTATGACCGGTGTATTTTTTGAGCTGGATAAAAAAGGAATGCAGGCAGTTGCTACCGATGCGCATCGTTTGGTAAAATATAAAAGAACAGATGTAAAGTGTCCGAAGGCTGATTCATTTATCGTTCCTAAAAAACCATTAAGCTTATTAAAATCTGCATTACCAAATAATGAAGATGAAATAACATTGAGTTATAACAGCAACCATCTTTTTGTAAAACATGGCGATGTGCAAATGAGTTGCCGGTTGATTGATGCACGGTTTCCGGATTATAAAGTTGTAATACCAACTGATAACCCCTATAAATTAACTGTAAATAAAAATGATTTGCAGGGAGCCCTGCGTCGTGTAAGTATTTTCAGTAATAAAAGCACCAACCAGGTGGCATTGAATATTGCAGGAAGTCAGTTAGAATTAACCGGGCAGGACATTGACTTCAGCAACGAAGGAGACGAAAGAATGAAATGCCGTTATGATGGTGAAGATTTAGTAATTGCATTCAATGCAAAATTTTTAATAGAAATGCTGAGTGCGGCTGACAGTGAAGAAGTAACTATTGAACTATCAACACCAACTAAAGCGGGTATAATAAGACCATCAGACAAAGAAGACAACGAAGAGCTGCTGATGCTGGTGATGCCATTGATGCTGAATCAATAATTTAATTAACA
>JANPEU010000572.1:0-2767 GCA_031423175.1 Bacteroidota bacterium | reverse complement strand
TTCAGTTTTTGAGATTGCATTATACAAATCATACCGTTTTGAATAATCCCACTTACTTGTGTACCAATCATTGTATCCATTCACTTTAGTTCTGCTTCTCCACTTACTCATATTGCTCATATAAATAAGATTCTTCAATACGCCTGCAAATGGCTCTATTATTCCATGAAGTTTCCACTTCATGAACAGTGATTTCGATTTTCGTAAAATATCCAGTTTGCTCAGATGATAATTAAAAATTAATAGTTAACAATTAATAATTACTTCGTGTTGTTTTTTGAAGAATTTAAAATTGAAGTTAATATTTTAAGAATCTCCTCGCAGTCCACAATAAATGAATCTGCAAGTTTTTCCTCAATGATTTCTCCCTCTTTTAATAACCTCAGCCAGTATCTTGTTTCCCGTGTTTCCTTGTAGGCAATCTGCAATTTATTGATAAAATCTTTTCTTGACGAACCTCCAACTGCTTCTTCAATATTTGCCCCAACGGAAGTGCCACTTCTCAAAATTTGAGAACTTAAACCCGCATCTATTTTCTGCTTACTCAGAAATATATAAAGCTTTAAGATTCTCAGCCCAAAAGCAAATGATTTATTAAGAATGATATTATCATCTTTCATGAATTCTTAATTCTTAATTTTTAATTACTAATTCAATTCCTCAACAATATCCAGTTCTACTTTCAAATTCTCTATAATAAACTCTTGTCGCTCCATCGTATTCTTTCCCATATAATATTCCAGCAATTGCTGAATATGATCGCCCTGCTCCAGCAACATTAATTTTTTTCGCATGTCATGTCCGATAAACATGGCAAACTCCTCTGGACTTATTTCACCTAATCCTTTAAAACGTGTTATCTCGGGTTTGCTTCCCAATTTTTTTATGGCAGCCTGTTTCTCTCCCTCGCTATAGCAATAAATAGTTTCCTGTTTATTCCGAACTCGGAACAACGGTGTTTCCAACACATAAACTTTTTCATGTTTTACCAGGTCTGGAAAAAATTGTAAAAAGAAAGTCATCAGCAATAAACGAATATGCATTCCATCTACATCAGCATCGGTGGCAATTACGATATTATTATATCTCAATCCCTCTAATCCATCTTCTATATTTAATGCATGTTGCAAAAGATTGAACTCTTCATTCTCATACACCACTTTTTTTGTAAGCCCAAAACAGTTAAGGGGTTTGCCACGCAGACTAAACACAGCTTGCGTTTCAACATTCCGGCTTTTTGTGATGCTACCACTTGCACTATCACCTTCGGTAATAAAAACAGTTGTCTCCGTTTGCTTTGCAATAAATTCTTCTTTGCCTTTTGTGGGAATTTCATCATTCAAATGAAAACGACAATCCCGCAATTTCTTATTATGCAAATTTGCTTTTTTGGCTCTTTCATTTGCCAATTTGCGAATGCCGGATAATTCTTTCCGTTCCTTTTCGCTTTGTTCAATTCTTTTTTTTAAGGCTTCAGCTGTTACAGAATTTTTGTGCAGATAAATTTCCAATTCTTTAGAAAAGAAATCTCCCACAAAGTTTTTCATCGTTGGCCCTTCTATATCCTGATTTACCGAACCAAGTTTTGTTTTTGTTTGCGATTCAAAAACAGGCTCCACCACACGAACTGAAACTGCAGCAACAATACCGGTTCTTATATCAGCCGCATCATAATCTTTTTTGAAAAAATCACGGATTGTTTTTACATAAGCTTCTCTGAATGCTTGCTGATGTGTGCCACCTTGAGTTGTATGCTGCCCGTTTACAAAACTATAAATGTCTTCGCCATAATCATTGTTATGCGTAATCGCAACATCGATATCGTCGCCGCTAAGATGAATGATGGGATAACGAATTTCGTCTTCATTGGTTTTACGTTGCAATAAATCCAACAAACCATTTTTACTAACAAAAGTTTTTCCGTTGAAATTTATTTTCAATCCGGCATTCAGGTAACAGTAATTCCAGATTTGATTTTCTAAAAACTCAGGATGGTATTTATAGTTTTTAAAAATCATTTCGTCGGGAGTAAACGTAACCAACGTACCATTATCTTCGGTACTCTTTGTTTCTTTATGTTCTTTTTTCAAAACACCTCGTTCAAACTCGGCAGATTTTTCTTTCCCTTCCCGAAAAGCAGATACTTTAAAATAATAACTCAACGCATTAACTGCTTTTGTACCCACTCCATTTAAACCCACCGATATTTGAAACACCTTACTATCATACTTGGCGCCGGTATTAATTTTGCTCACTACATCTACTACTTTTCCCAATGGAATACCGCGGCCGTAATCCCGAATCGTAACTGATTTATTATCCACCGCCATCTCAATAGTTTTTCCAAAACCCATTGTATATTCATCAATGCAATTGTCCATCACTTCTTTTGCCAATACATAAATACCATCGTCTGGAGATGAGCCATCTCCAAGTTTACCAATATACATACCGGGGCGAATGCGAATATGCTCCTGCCAATCGAGAGTAACAATGGAATCTTCGTTGTACTCAAAAAGGTTTGTTGGTTCTTTTTCTTTTGCCATTGAAAATGGTGAGTTATTTGCTTTAATTATTACGTTTTTCTTATAGCTTATTGCCTTCAGTTCGTTTATTTTTCCTATACTGTTACGCTCCGTTTAGGGTTCTGTTTGCTACTCAGCAACCACAAAACAGTTGTATCAGGATTATAAGAAAATCAAAGTGTTTTGCTGCTTCAAACTTTGCCGTATTTATGTGAAATTGTACTTTTAGCAAAGCAAGCAAA
>JANPEU010000571.1:0-2602 GCA_031423175.1 Bacteroidota bacterium | reverse complement strand
CTATTTAATAAAATTGCAGAAAAAGAAAGAGATATAAGAACGAAAGCAGAAGAAAGAAAAACAGTTTTACTCCAAAAGGTTTTTGGCAGGGTTTGGGATAAATAAAAAAGAATTGGTAGAAATGATGCAACAATTTTCTTTGGCAAATTTTCGTATAATCTGCGATCAGCTTTCCCGAAAGGATAAAAATTTAAAAGCTATTATAAAGCAGCATGGCTATCCCCCAATGTGGACCCGACCTGCAACATTTCAAACATTGATACTTACTATTCTTGAGCAACAGGTTTCTTTAGCATCGGCTTATGCTGCATTTAAAAAACTTAAAGAGAAAATTGGTTTTGTTACCCCTTCTAAAATTCTTTCATTATCTGATATAGAACTAAGAGCTTGTTATTTCAGCCGCCAAAAAATAATTTATGCAAGAGAGCTTGCCAACGCTATTCAAAGCAAACAACTTAATCTTAAAGAATTTACCGGTAAACAAGAAGATGAAATTCGTCATGAATTAAAAAAGATAAAAGGCATCGGCGACTGGACAGTTGATGTATACCTGATGCATGCCTTGCAGCGAACTGATTTATTTCCATTGGGAGATATAGCATTAGTCAATAGCTTAAAAGTAGTAAAACAATTGCATCCCCATATAACGAAAGAAGAAATGCTGATTATTGCTGAACCGTGGCCGCCTTACCGTACTATCGCTGCTATGATTTTGTGGCATGCGTATATAAAAAAAAGAGGAATTAAACTACAGGGCTAAGAGAAGAGGAAAGAGAAAAGGAGAAAAAGAGTAGGCGCAAGCTTCACTTTTTTTATGCTAACTCTTCTCTGCCGAAGTTGTTAAATACACGGTGAATTCCGTTTTTCATTAATTCGACTTTAAAATTTATAAGCATTCCATGTTTCAGGTTAAGAAGAGATAAGTGTGTTCGGATTTGATTAAAATAAACAGAAGGTAAAGGGTAAACCGATTTTAATTCCAACAATAACTTGTTTTCAACCAGTAAATCAATTTTGTAAGCATCTTTTATAAACAATTCGTCATATTCAATCGGGAGTAAAAGTTGTCTTTCAACTATAAGGCCCAGCTTTGTCAGTTCATAATATAAAATCTCCTCATACACTCTTTCAAAACAACCTGGTCCAATTCGGGAATGAATTTTAATACAAAGGTCAACCACAATTCCAGTAAGTTCATTAATCTGCATCTGCAAAGTAGAATTTAAGTGATGTGCAAATAATAAAACATTCTTGAATAAACTCTTTCTCCTTTTTTTCCCTGCCTGCCGGCAGGCAGGTCTTTTTTCTTCTCTTAGTTAAATATTCAATCCACCGCAAACACTAATCGTTTGCCCGGTAATATAATTTCCCATTTCACTGGAAAGAAATAAAGCTGTATTGGCAATATCTTCTGATGATGCAAAACGGCCTAACGGAATTCCTGCTTTGTACTTATCTGCGGCCTCGCCTTCTTTTAAATAACTCGTCATATCCGTTTCTACAAAACCGGGTGCAATCGTATTGCAACGGATATTTCGACTGCCCAGCTCTTTTGCCACTGACTTAGTAAAACCAATAATACCAGCTTTGCTTGCTGCATAACTCGATTGTCCGGCATTACCAATCTCACCAATAATAGAACTCATATTTATGATAACACCATTTTTTGCTTTCATCATAGGTCTTATCACTTGCTTGGTCATATAAAATACACTATTCAGGTTTACCTGTATCACATCATTCCATTGTTCCGGAGTCATGCGAAGCAGCAAATTATCTTTTGATATTCCCGCATTGTTTACACAAATGTCAACAGAACCAAATTCTTTTAGCACATCATTTACCAATGCTTCGCATTGTGCAAAATCGCCTGCATTACTTTTATATGCTTTTGCTTTTACACCCATTCCCTGCAGCTTAGCTTCCAATACTGCAGCTTTTTCTGCGCTGCTATCTCTTACATAAGTGAATGCAACATTTGCTCCGTGTTCTGCAAATTTGATAGCGATAGCTTCGCCAATTCCACGGGCTGCGCCGGTTACTATTGCATTTTTTCCTTCGAGTAGTTTCATGATTTGTTTTTTATGGGTCTGGTAAAAATAATTCTATTTACTTTCTTGTAATTAATAAGATGTCTTCAAGAATTTTTCTTTCATTACTCAACCTCGGCACTTTATGTTGCCCGCCTAATTTACTTTTACTCCGCAGCCATTCTGTAAAAATTCCTTTTTTTAAAGCATGTACAATTGGCATCCGCAAAGCAATGTCTTTATACCGTTTTGCTTCATAATCACTGTTAATGTTTTTTAAAGCAGCATCTAATTCTTTTGTAAATAAATTCAGATCGGAAGGTTCTTTTTCAAATTCTATCAACCATTCATGTGCCCCATTCGATGAATCGGAAAAATAAACCGGTGCAGCTGTATAATCATTTACTAATGCTCCGGTTTTTTCGCATGCAATGGTAATTGCATTGTCTGTATTATCCACCATCACTTCTTCGCCAAATGCATTCATATAATGTTTTATTCTACCCGAAACTTTAATCCGGAATGGTTTCAAAGAAGTAAATTGAATGGTATCACCCAATTGATAACGCCAC
>JANPEU010000570.1:0-6875 GCA_031423175.1 Bacteroidota bacterium | reverse complement strand
ATACGTGTTAAAAACATTTTTAATTGCAGGTCAGTCGCATTTTGTGCTTCATCCAGAATGATGAATGCATTATCAAGTGTGCGGCCACGCATATAAGCCAATGGTGCAATTTCAATGGTACGTGTACTCATATAATACCCCAGTTTATCGGCGGGTATCATATCATCGAGTGCATCATACAGCGGACGTAAATACGGATCAATCTTTTCTTTCAGATCGCCGGGAAGGAAACCAAGATTTTCTCCCGCTTCTACTGCAGGCCGGGTAAGAATAATTTTTTTAACCTGTTTGTTTTTTAAGGCACGTACTGCCAGTGCAACTGCAGTATACGTTTTACCGGTACCGGCAGGGCCAATGGCAAACACAATATCATTGTGATCGGTTTGCTGTACCATCTTTTTCTGATTATTAGTCCGTGCCCGTACGGTTTTACCATTGGGGCCAAAAACTAAAACATCATTCGGGTTTCGTTCTTTAAAATTGTCAATGGTCTCAGCATCATCTCCGCCGAGTACCTGCTCAAAATAATTTTCACTCATGTGGCCGTTGCGTTCAAGGTATTGAACCAGGAGTTCAATCTTTTCCCTTGCAGGAGCAATTTGTTCCGGAGAGCCACTTAGTTTAATTTGAGTACCACGACTTAAAATTTTGAGAAGAGGAAATTTTTTTTTGAGAATGTCGAGCTTACCATTGTTTACGCCAAAAAATTCAATAGGGTTGACGGTTTCGAGGTTGATAATTGTTTCAGTCAATTCGATACGGTTTAAATGAACAAGATTGTTTCTGACACCAAAGAGCTACCATCCATGATTTAAAGTAACCGATAATATTCTTTGATTCCTAAAGTTAATTATTAACAGATGTGAAAAGAAATTGTGGAGTAAAAATTTTGGTTAATGTTTTTATGAGTTAGTAGAGAGATTAATAAGCTGATTTAATTTCTGCTATTGAAAGTTGCTTGTTCCAAATCTTTGGGGTACAGATTTGCTACATTAATCCCGGGAGATTTTATTTAGTAGTTTGCCCGGACTTTATTTTCTGTTGCTGCCCAACGGGAAATATATTTTTTCGAATTCAGAACTTCTTAACTAATTTGTAGTTCACTAAAACTAAAATTTATGGATTACCCAAATGATGATTTCTCCCTTCCTATGAGCTTCTGGATTTTTATTATTGCATTTATTGTTTTTGTTTATGCAGCCATGTGGAAAGTTTTTGTTAAAGCAGGTCGGGAAGGATGGGAGGCCATTATTCCAATTTACAATCTTTACGTAATGACTAAAATTGGTGGTAAACCAGGCTGGTGGGTAATTATGTTTTTGCTTCCGATTGTAAATTTTATTTTTCTAATCTGGTTATATAACATGATTTCAAAAAGCTTTGGTAAGTCAGAAGGCTTTACGATCGGGCTGGTTTTTCTTGGGATCATTTTCTGGCCAATACTTGGTTTTGGCGATGCAAAATATCTTGGACCTTATGGTGACCCTGCTGCATTTCAGGCTTATGGAGACAAGAATAAATTTGATTTTGAAAATAAACAGTAAGAAAAAAAAATGTATGACCGGGCAATTGAATTTGTCCGGTCATTTTATTTAGCACCATTTGTTCTGTACCGAACTTAATGATTAATTAATTTTTTGACGGACGCACCCCTATGGGAAAACAATCTCAGAGAAGTATCTGTGAGTCATTAAAGTTTGAGATGACTCATTACCTTTTCCTAAAGTTGAATGGGTCTTAAATTCAGCATTCGGTATGACATGTTTCCGGGTGATTTGCGAATTGTTAATAATTACAAACTCAAACAATACGTCAATAAAACCCGTCCACCTTCGCTCACCTTATTTTGTTAATTTAATCTCAAATAAACTTGATACACGGACATTAGTTCCGCTAAACTATTTTCAATAAACTATTTTTGCTTCGGTAAAATGAAATTTAAATCAACACTATATTTTTTAATCCTGCTGATCTGTGCTACACCAGCTGCATTTAGCCAGGTATATAAAATTTCCGGTGTGGTGATGGATGTAAAAAGAGAGCCATTGCCTTTGGCAAGTGTAGAAATAAAAGATTTTAAAATCGGGCAAACAACAAAAGACAATGGGTCTTTTTCTTTTTCTCTGGAAAGGGGTCAATATGATTTGGTCGTATCCATGGTGGGGTTTAAAACTAAAGTGGTTACATTTTTTATTACCAATCAGGATACGGTGGAAAATGTAATGCTGGAACTGGATGACTCGGCTAGTTTGGACGAAATAATTATAAGAGCCAAATACAGGGACCGTGCAGAAGAGTTTGTAAGAAAAGTAGTACAACATAAAGATGAACATCAATCGACTGCTGGTAATTATAGTTGCCGTGTTTATATTAAAGCCACACAACAGGATTCAATTGATGCTAAAAAGAAAAAAGATGAAACCGATACGGTTTATAAAGAGGATTTTTCTAAAATGTCTTTAGCTGAAATTTCAATACGACTCGATAATGGAGGTGGCGGAAATATAAAAGAAGAAAGAGTAGGGGTGAAGAAAGGTGGCAGCACTGATAATCTCTTTTATCTTACAACTACGGATGGCGATTTTAATATTTATAATAACCTGATCAAAGCCCCGGCTATTTCCCGTATTCCATTTGTATCGCCGGTTAGTTATAGTGGTTTGATAGCTTATCGTTTTAAAACATTAAAGACAGAACGTGTTGGCCGCAGAAAGATTTTTACAGTCAGTGTACGATCCAGATTGCTGAGCAATGCAACGGTAGAAGGCGAATTGACTATTATGGATAGTTTGTGGGTGATATTAAAAGCCGAGTTTCGTTTGCCTACTGCTCATTTACCCGAGAATGATTTTTTTGAAGTGAAACAGGAATATGAAAACGTGCCTGTCCGGACAGATTCGGGAGCGATTACTACCTGGATGATAAAACAACAACAGTTTAATTATTACAGTAAAACAAAGACCGGAAAACGCTACGGCGAAACAACCGTTGTCTATTCAGATTTTGAATTAAATAAAAATTTTAAGAAAAATTATTTTAATAATGAAGTAAGTGCTACAGCAAGCGAAGCTTATCAGAAAGACAGTATCTTCTGGAGTAATATCCGTACCGTACCACTAACCAACAAAGAAGTTTTATATGCAAAACACCAGGATAGTGTTTACCGGGTTATGCAAAGCGATGCCTATCTCGATTCGATTGACAGAGTGCTGAATAAAATTACCTGGCAAAAGGTTTTAATATTTGGTCAGATATTAAATGATCATAAAAAAGAAAGAACATGGATCTTGCCACCTATCACAACAATCATTCAGCCTATTTCTTTTGGCGGTACAAGAATTAACCTGGCTTTTGCTTATAAAAAAACATATGAAAGCCGGAAAAATCTTGAACTTATTTTTAATACGAGTTATGGTTTCCGAAATATGGATTTAAACGGTCGTATCAATCTGAAACGGATGTACAATCCATTTAACTCTGGAAGATTTAATGTAAGTATTGGACGAGATTTTCAATACATCTTTCCGGGTGATGCCTGGATAAATGTTTTAAAACGAAGTAATGTTTATTTAAATAATTCAATAGAAGCGGGACATGAATTAGAATTTGTCCGTGGGCTATATATGACAAATGAATTTGAAATAGCACTACGCCGTACCGTAAGCAACTATAAAATTAATGATAGAGTAGATGATGTGTTTGGAGGAATCTTAACCGATAACCGACCAATCGATTTTAAACCCTACAATGCAGTATATGGACAAATTAAATTGCATTTTACGCCAAGTCTTAAATATATACGAGAGCCCAAAGAGAAAATTTATCTGGGATCAAAATGGCCAACATTTTATCTGGCATGGAAAAAAGGTATTAAAGATGTATTGAACAGTGAGATCGATTTTGATTATCTCGAATTCGGATTAATCCATCAGATAAAACTTGGCGTAGCCGGCGAATCTTACTATATAGTTAAAGTCGGTGATTTTGTAAACACAAAAGATTTGCGGGTGATTGATTATAAATTTATGCGGCGTGGAGATCCATTCTTTTTTGCGGATCCTCAAAAATCTTTTCAGGCACTGGATTCTTCCTTTGCTGTTTTTGACCGCTACTACCAGGGAAATTTTGTTCATAGTTTTCATGGCTCACTCATCAGTAAAATTCCTTTTTTCAAAAAACTGAAACTGGAAGAAATTGCCGGGTTTGGATTTTTAATTGCCAAAGAACGGGATTTGAAATATGGAGAATTGTTTGCAGGGCTTGAACGTATTTTTAAATGGCCCTTTAATCCACTTACGAAAGTGAAGATCGGTTTGTATATCGTAGGCTCGGTTGCTAATCAGTTTAAAAACCCTGTTCAATTGAAGTTTGGTATTACTACCTGGGATCGTTTTAGAAACAAGTGGAAATAAAAAATCTTGTTTGTTAAAGCATTTGCAAAAATATTTATTGCAATATTCCGTTACTGTAATGATTGCATATTTACATGCAAATAACCAACATGCTCCGCTGCTCCTTAATGATTCTTTCTTTATTGTTTTCTCAATTGCTGCATGCCCAGTATTTTTCAGTATCTGGAAAAATTACCAACAACAAATTAGAGCCAATTGCTTTTGTTTCCATAAAAGTAAAAGACATGCCGGGTGGCACCGTTTCCCGTGAAGATGGCAGTTATGAATTGAAATTGGAAGAGGGGAAATATGATTTAATATTCAGCAGCATAGGCTTTAAATCACAGATCATTTCGATGGTTGTAGATAAAAATTATGTTCAGAACATTCTGATGGAGATAGATGAGCTGAAAAATTTGTCAGAAGTAATAGTAAAAGGAAAAGCAAAAGACCGGAGTGAAGAAATAATCAGAAATGTTATACGCAATAAAGAAAATATTTTAGCCGCGGCTGGGGCGTACACCTGCAATATTTATATAAAATCTACTCAAATTGATTCTTCACTTCGAAAAACGAAAAAGCAAGTACCTGATTCGATAAAGAAAAAAAATCCGGATGCAGATTTATTATTGATGTCAATGGCCGAAATTTCTTTACGATTGGATTATGAATCGGGTTCTAAATTAAAAGAAGAACGAAGCGGTGTTGTAAAAAGAGGAAACCCTGAAAGCCTGTTTTTTCTTTCTACTACAGAAGGAGATTTTAATATTTACAACAATCTATTAAAATCAAGAGTGCTTTCACAGGTACCGTTTTTATCGCCGGTAAGTTATACGGGCCTCGCGGCTTACCGGTTTAAACTAACTGGTACAAAACAGCAGGGTCCTCATAAAATATATATCATAAGTATAAAGCCCCGTCAGCTAAGTAATGTAACTGTTGAAGGTGAAATTGTGATCATGGATAGTTCATGGACTGTTTTAAGCACCCGATACAAATTACCTTCTTATCATTTACCTGAGTATGATTTTTTTGAAGTAGATCAGCAATTCAGTTTTATAAACAATCAGGCCTGGATGATAACAAGACAACAGTTTACATATTATTCAAAAACAGGGAAAGGAAAACTCTCCGGGCAAACCCTGGTTACTTATAATGATTTTGAATTGAACAAAACGTTTGCTCCAAAATATTTTGGGGTAGAGTTAAGTGCAACTGCACAGGAAGCTTATGAACGGGACAGCAGTTTCTGGCAAAAAGTGAGAACAGAGCCACTCACTAAAAAAGAAATTCGTTTTATCCGTTATAAAGATAGTGTTTACCGTACCACACATGCCAAAGCCTATCTCGATTCGATTGATGTACTAACGAATAAAATAACCTGGAAAAAAGTATTGTTTACCGGATTAACTTTTTATAACCGTGAAAAAGAACGAAGATGGAATTTATCACCCATTACATCTTTATATCAGCCATTTCAATTTGGGGGTGCCAGGATCGGGGCAAACATTTTTTATTTAAAAACATTTAAGTCAAGAAAAAATATTTCCGTCTTTACAAACCTCAGTTATGGATTGCGCAATAAAGATTTGAATGGAAGTATTTCCATAGTCAGAATGTATAATCCGTTTAACCGCGGCTTTTACCGTTTTAGTGCGGGTCGTGATTTTCAGTATATCTATAGCGGCGATGCCTGGATTAATATGGTGAAGCGGAGTAATTTTTATTTGAATAATTCGATTGGTGTTGGTCATGGACTTGAATTATTGAACGGACTTTTTTTATATACAGATCTCGACCTGGCATTTCGGCGTTCTGTAAGTAATTATAAAACAAATTCTAAAGTGGATAGTTTGTTTGGCGAATGGCTGGAAAATAATCAGGCAGTTACATTTACTCCTTACAATACGGTTCATAGCAGGGTTCGGTTAGCTTTTACACCACAGCAAAAATATTTACGTGAGCCATTGGAGAAAATAATTTTGGGTTCTAAGTGGCCAACTTTTTATGTAGAATGGAAAAAAGGAATTCCCGGATTATTTAAAAGCACAATCAATTTTGATTATTTGGAATTTGGTGTAGAACAGGAATTGAAATTGGGGATTACGGGTATTTCAAAATATAAAATAATCAGTGGCACTTTTTTAAACAAAAAAGATCTTCGGTTGGTTGATTATAAATTTCAACGACGCGGCGATCCCGTCTTTTTTATGAATCCGGAAGAAGCTTTTCAGTCATTAGATTCCACATTCCCGGTGTTCAAGCGGTTTTACCAGGCACATTATCTACATGAGTTCAACGGAGCTTTATTAAATAAGATTCCATTTCTAAAAAAACTACGACTAAGGGAAATTGCAGGTGGTGGGTTTCTTATTGCTCCGGAAAGGAAACTACATTATGCCGAAATTTTTGCAGGGGTGGAACGGGTTTTTAAATGGCCCTTTGACCAGAACACTAAAATAAAAATTGGTCTTTATATTATTG
>JANPEU010000569.1:0-1668 GCA_031423175.1 Bacteroidota bacterium | reverse complement strand
AACCTCTTTTGTGTCTTTGAATTTTTGAGGTAATATTTTATTCAATGAATTGTGTACCCAGTATTTTTTCTCGTTTTCATTTAGCGCACCAGATATACAACTTGTGAAAATGTTCAGGTATTGAATTACATCATTTTCAATAAGCGCATAGTAGTATTTTCGTTTTGCATTTAAGGGCTTTGGAAAATCAACGTCATATAAAGGCTGGAACGAGAAGTGTTCCTTTTTGATTTCGAGAAGCAATTGCTTGTATTTTGCTTCGGTTATGCCAGTCGCCATCCATGGACGAAGTTCCATGAACAGAATATTTTGAAACGTATCGAGTGTGGGGCTTTTCACTTGGCATCAAAATTAAGAAGTTGACGCTGAAAAGATTCTTTAACGCTATCTTCAAAGCTATCTAAATAGTTTTCAGTAGTGCGCAGGTCTTTGTGGCCAAGGCTTTCGCTAATAAATTCAGTGGGAGCGCCTGAACGTTTTAAAACTGTGGCGAAGGAATGACGGGCAGTATAAGTAGTTAAGTTAATGTTGATGCCCAAATGTTCGCCAATTCGTTTCATGTACTTATTGATTGTCTTGGTTGCCTGGCGAACTTTTGCCAATTCCTTTTCTGAGTTATCAGATTTCTCTAGCAATCCAAAAACATATGTGTCAGGTTTGGCAGGCTTCACGCCCCACTTTTCAATGATGTGTTTGATTTCAGGAAGGAGTGAAACCATGATAGGTTTTAGATCCTGCTTCGTGGTTCTTTCAGTTTTTGCCCTTACAAATTGGATCATTGAATGATCGATGTTTTTGTATTGCAGCCGGGCAATGTCCTTCACATTTGCGCCATTGCATAAATAACTAAATAGCCAAAGATCGCGCCCGCGCTCTTCCGCCTGGGTAGTTGGCTTGTAGTTTACGATGCCTTTTATGTCGCTTAATGTTAACGCCTTTTTAATATTCCTTCCAGAAGGTATGTGATATTTTCTTTTGCCAAAGGGATAGAACTCACTTGCTAATAATCCATCTTCAATAGCAATGTTCATGATAGTCCGTAAGCTTCTGAGATAGATGCCAATGGTAGTCAACGATTTCTCTGCATCAAGCATCCACGTTTCATACTCAGTCAACCATTCCGGTGTGATGTCGCCAAAGCTGAGCTTCTTACGATTTTTGGTTTTGATGTATTTGGTGAATGAATTATAAGCGCATTGGTAACTATCAGCGGTGCCGCTTCTTTCTTCTTTTTCGAGTTGCTTTATATAGGCATCTAAGTAAGTGAGCACGTCTTTGGTGCGATCGGTTCTTTGATCAAACTTTTTCTCAAAGCCTTCAAACGAGAAAGGGGATAGCTCCTTAATGATTTCTATAGCGCGCTGCTCAATCTTATTGAAGTAGAGCTTATGTTCTTTAAACACATTTCGTGGCTTTTCGGATTGCGTCCGCTGCCAGTCTTCAGGCGATAAGTGAATATTGACAGGGTAGTATTTTTGTTCACGATTGTAGGTGATACGAAGCTTGATTGCATAGGTGCCATCCGTTCTTTTTACCCTGGTATCTTGTACGATTGCGGTGGTGACTCCGATCATAAAGTATTGATTTTAAAGCTGTTGATTGTATGTATTACCTTCTAATTATACATACAATATACATACAAACGGGCTTATAATCAACAAAGAAGAG
>JANPEU010000568.1:0-2305 GCA_031423175.1 Bacteroidota bacterium | reverse complement strand
GTAATACGGCTCGTCACCTGGCTGAGTTTTGGATGATAGAACCTGAAATGGCTTTTTGTGATTTGGAAGATAATATGAACCTCGCCGAAGAATTTATTAAGTATATTATTAAATATGCAATGGATAATAACCGGGAGGATTAGGAATTTCTGGCACAACGATTAGCAGATGAAGAAAAACAATTACCACAAGACAAGCGTAGTGAGATGGGGTTGATTGAAAAATTAGAATTTATTCTTAATAATAATTTTGAACGCCTTACCTATACAGATGCAATTGAAATTTTAAATGAGAGCAATCATAATAAGAAAAAGAAATTTCAATATCCAATAACGGGTTGGGGTATGGATTTGCAAAGCGAACACGAACGGTATCTGGTAGAAAAGCATTTTAAAAAACCCGTGATACTTTATAATTATCCTGCTGCCATAAAAGCTTTTTATATGCGGCAGAATGAAGATGGTAAGACCGTAGCTGCAATGGATATACTGGCGCCTGGCATTGGGGAAATTGTTGGTGGCAGTCAACGTGAAGAAAGATTAGACAGACTTGAACAAAGAATGAAAGAAATGAATATACCCACCGAAGAAATGTGGTGGTATCTTGATACAAGAAGATTTGGAACTGTACCACATGCGGGTTTTGGTTTAGGTTTTGAAAGAATGGTTCAGTTTGTAACAGGAATGACGAATATAAGAGATGTGATCGCTTTTCCAAGAACTCCGGGGAGTGCTGAGTTTTAATTCTACAAATTAAATATATCAATAAAGGGAATGGAATTATAGTTAAATAATTCTATTCCCTTTTTCTCTTTTAGTAAAGACCCCTATCATAGTATGGATTTTTTCTAATGAAGCATCTCAGTTTCAAATAATGCTTATGTCAGCTATTAATCTTCCACAACTCAGCAATAATAAAATTGGCGTGCAGCGAATGAAACGTCATAACCTGAAAATAGACATGACGCCAATGGTTGATTTGGGGTTTCTCTTAATAACTTTTTTTGTAATGACAATTGAGATGAGTAAGCCATCAACAACAAAATTAATTATGCCTAAAGATGTAGAAGATGGAGGTACTGAAGTGCAAGAATCCGCTGTGCTTACAATTTTGCTTGGGAATGAAAATGAAATCTGGTATTATCATGGAGATTGGGAGGATGCAGCTAAACTGAATGAAATTTATCAAACTTCTTTTTCATACAGTAATGGATTGGGAAAAATTATAAGAGAGAAGCAAATGGTGCTCGATAACATACCTGCAGTACATGATGGAAGAAATGGGTTGACAGTATTAATAAAGGCTACAGATAATACAAACTATACCGGACTCGTAAAAGTGCTGGATGAAGTAATTATTAATAATGTAAAACGATATGCTCTGATTGAAATAACGGAAGACGAAAAGAAATTTTTAAACAAAACAACTCAGTAATTATTTCGCCGGGTGTATTAATAAGTAAGCATTAATTCGTTGCTCTACATTTTCTCTTACATTCATATAAAACAGATTTAGATCACCAACGTGATAGTTGCGTGACAAGTACAAAAAACTCCATGGAAATTTTGGCCTTTTTACCCAAAGCAATCCATTGTTAATCTGTGCATCTGTAGTGTTTTTATAAATTTTATTAAACTTTGTCAGTACACTTCCTTTGTTATCATATTTAGTTGCATAGGTTTCATCTGTTTTCCAATTAAGTGGATTAGTTGCAAAAGAATTGCCATTTTCTTTTTTTATGTAATAAGGTACATAGCCTTTCCGAAATGTTCGCCAACCACAAAGACAATTTATTTCAACCGAATCAACACACATTTTTAATGAACTGAAATATGTTTTTGGAAGGGGCAAACCTAACAGATACGCAACAACCAATTTATTACCAAGTGGTTTATTTTCAAAAAATTCTTTTATTAAACGCTCAGCATGTTTTGTACCCTGGCTATGCGATGCAATAATTATTGGCCGGCCTCCATTCAAGGTTTTTAAAAAATATTCAAATGCGGTTTTAATATCATTATACGCTAATTCAAATGCTTTGTTGGCTGCAGCCGTATCTTTTGTAAAAAAAGCATTGATATGTGCTTCACGAAAACGAGGTGCAAAAATTCTTGCATGTTGGTTAAATGCACTTGCCTGATACAACATACTTGAGTAATCTGTTTTTGCATTGATATAATGATCATCTATTGAGGCATTCCATTTATTCCTGTATTTTTTTAATACAAACATGGTTGGGTGCAGAAAGAAAACATCAACAACCGAATCTCTTGATTCATTCATCAAAGGTTTTGGAATACTATCC
>JANPEU010000567.1:0-2729 GCA_031423175.1 Bacteroidota bacterium | reverse complement strand
AAATGTGATATCATTAATCTGCAGATCCTGCAAATGATAACCCCACGTTTCAAGCTGTTGATCAATTTCTGCTTTTACATATTCTATTATCTCTTTGCGCAGTGCCAATATCTCTGCTTGCTTTTTTGTAGCAACAAAAGAACGGATATTTCCTTCAATCGTTCGTATCAATGCCTGCATCAAATCTTTATCAGCAAAAAATTTAAACGCCACTTTTTTTATAGTTTCTTCCTCTGCATTCTGTACAGAATACAATAACATACTTTTAAAATAAACATTTGCCTGGTCAGATGTTACCGCCTGAAACTCCAGCTCTACCGAACGGTTTTGGATAGAAATTTTTCTTGATACTGTTTCAAGAATGGGAATTTTCATATTCAACCCCGGTCTTGCTATACGTTGGTATTTACCAAACATTGTTATTACGCCAATATAGCCCTGATTGATGGTAAAAAAAGAACCAAAGAAAATTATTACACCAATAATTGCCCACCAGTAATTTTCAAGAAACTCTTTCATGATTTTTTAATTTGATTAAGCTAAAATAGGCGTTTTTCCAACGTCAGGGCTGATTAAACTCATGAAAACAAGTTTATGAATTCATTTAACTTTACCAAAACATTTTCAAGATGTCACCTAACTCAAAAATCGTAGTTGGAATTTTCAGTTTTCTCCCCATTATTCTTTTTTTAATTTTAATACCAACTTTAATAAATCTTATTCCCGAGTTTATAAAATGGGATAAACAAGAACCTGATGTATATCAGGTTTTCCGAACATTGGGTCCACTGATGTTTGTAGTCTTGTTTGAGGGATTAATTTCTTTAGGGCTACTTGTATTTTTTATTATTCACCTGATGAATAATAAGAAGTTGGAATCAGGCGAAAAACTTATCTGGGTTCTTGTTTTCTTTTTTATTAGTTTGGTTGGTTACCCGATTTACTGGTATCTCCGTATCTGGAAAGAACAAGCTGATAATTAAACCAATTTTGAACAGCCAGGAGAACAATTTTTCTTTATTGACCTGTTAATACCTTTCCTCCCATATCATTGCTAAATGAACCATTGTTTCCACTGCCTTATTCATATCCTGAATACTTATAAACTCATGTTTGGAATGAATAGCCTGTTCACCCGCAAATAAATTAGGGCAAGGCAAACCCATAAAAGATAAACGGCTTCCATCTGTACCGCCTCGTATACTTTCCATCTTTACCGTTAATCCAGCTCTTTCGATTGCTTCTTTTGCATAGGCAGTTATATGTGGGTGCATATCCAAAATTTCTTTCATGTTTCTGTATTGCTCAGTTACAATAAATTCAAATGATGCTTTTGGATAGGTTCGCATTCTTTCTTCAATCTGCGTACGCAGGTAATCTTCCTTTTTTTGTAAACCATTTGTATCAAAATCACGAATGATAAATTCGACTGTTCATTTTTCTGCAATAACTTCTACTCGTACCGGGTGAATAAATCCACTTCTGCCTTCAGTTGATTCGGGTGATAATCGGTTTTTTGGAAGTGCTGCTAAAATTTCTCCGGCAATTTTTAACGCATTTACCATTTTTTCCCTTGCATAACCGGGATGAGCTATTACGCCATTAATAATTACCTGTACCTGATCCGCACTAAATGTTTCATCTTCCAATGACCCGGCATCACCTCCATCGAGAGTATAACAATAATCTGCCCCCAATTTTTTCAAATCTAGTTTTGCTGTTCCTTTGCCCACTTCCTCATCCGGTGTAAAAAGAATTTTTATTTCGCCATGTTTAATTGCTTTGTTTGACATTAAAAAATTTGCCATGTCCATTATCTCAGCCACACCGGCTTTATCATCGCTGCCCAGTAATGTTTTTCCCGATGCCGTAATAATATCATTCCCAATTTGAGATTGCAGGTAAGGATACTCATCCATTTTTATTACCTGTGTTTTATCATCCGGTAAAATAATATCGTTACCGGTATAATTTTTATGAACGATTGGCTTTACATCTGTACCACTGCAATCCGGTGCTGTATCCAAATGAGCACAAAAACAAATGACGGGAATTTTTTTATCCGTATTAGAAGGGATGGTTGCATAAACATATCCATGGTTATCTGCATGTACATCGGCAATACCAATCTGCTGCAATTCTTTAGCTAATAAATCGCTTAAGTCTTTCTGTTTTGCTGTTGTGGGAAATGAATTGGATTGTGGATCGCTTTGTGTATCAATTTGCACATACCTTAAAAATCTTTCTGCTGCGGTGAACTTGTAATTTGAAAACATACTCACTGTATTTGGGGCATCGAATGTACACCAAAACAAAATGGTTTATGGAAATAGACCACAAACCATTAATTATTTAACTTTAAAATATTTTCAGAAGATCAGGGCATAATAATAAGCGGACTCGCCCCAACTATTTCCACGAGTTCAATATCAAATATTAAATCCTGTCCGGCTCACGGATGATTAGCATCTAAGAGTACCGATTCATCTTTTATTTGTGAAACCACAACCTGAAATTGTTCACCCTGTGCCCCACTCATCATTAAAGGCAATCCAACTTCCAATGGCATATCGGCAGGAAATTTTTCTTTGGGAAATTCAATAATCATCTCAGGATTACGTGGCCCATAGGCTTCATCATACGAAATATTTAGTGTCTTTTTTTCGCCAGTTTTCATTCCGGTTACACCATCATCAAAACCTTTAATCACCATACCAGCACCTACTTCA
>JANPEU010000566.1:0-1631 GCA_031423175.1 Bacteroidota bacterium | reverse complement strand
ATTTTATGCCTTTTATTCCTCTAAACTTTCTGAAAAAACTAATAAATGAAAACAACAAAGAACCAAATTAAGTGGGTATCCGAGCCGGAGAAACAAGATTATCCATCCGCATTATCATTTCTGAGTTTAATTTTTGATGAAACCGACGCAAATTTATTTGTCAATAAACTAAAAAAAACAACTGTCGTTTTTTATAAAGCAAAAGACCTTTTTAGAGCAAGCTCCTTATCCCTTTTAGGAATTAGCAACAAACATATAAAAAAAGATATCAAGAAAATCAAAACTAAGGTTAGTCTATCTCCGCTACTTCTTGTTAGAAATTCAGCTAACGGAAAAGTTATAATTGCAGACGGATACCATCGATTATGTGCAGTTTATTCTGTGGACGAAGACGCATTATTACCTTGTAAAATAGTTTAAAGAAAAATGAGTTTTTCCCGAACATCAAAGATTTTACTTCTTGGAGCCAATATCTGGTATTTTGGTGAAGGAATGATGGGGCCTTTGTTTGCAGTTTTTGCCGAAAAAGTTGGAGGTGATATTCTTGATATAACGTGGGCTTGGGCAACATATCTTGTCATAACTGGATTAACATACATCCTTGTTGGCAAACTTCTTAATGGAAAAGATTACAAGGAAAAAGCAATGGTATTTGGATATGCACTTAACGCACTATTCACTTTTGGCTACTTGTTTGTATCATCTCCAATTCAACTTTTTATTGTTCAGGCCGGACTTGGTATATCAGAAGCAATTGGCACACCAGCATGGGATTCGTTGTACGCAAAAAATCTGACCGATGCCATGGACTCTTATGCATGGGGATTATCTACGGGACAATCTCAAATAGCAACAGGAATAGCGTTTGGAATTGGTGGATTAATAACGCATTTTATTTCTTTTGAAGTTCTTTTTATAACAATGGGAATAATACAATTAGTAGCGGCAATAGTGACAGCACAACTTCTGTTTATAAAAAAGAATACAAAACAATAATCACTGAAAGATAGAGCTGCTGTCAAGCAACCAATTCTTTTTTGCAGTTGGTAGCCTGCCGAAAGCTGCACGCCATTGTTGGAATGCAGCATAGCCAAGCGGGTGGCGTTCCAACAAATCTAATATGAAGAAATCATTCTAACTTCGGAAGATGAGTGAAATAATAACAGAGTATCCTTATCGAGTTTGAGAAGCCTGACAGAAAACTTGTTGATATGCTAAGCACAATTCCAACGCATCATATCAACAACGGCGTGAAAAATTTCAGGTTTAGAGTGGGATTGATTATCAATAAAATTTAATACAAGTGATCACGGAAATACAAGTGCTAGCGGCAATTCAAAACAACTTTACAAGAGAATAGCAATGACAGAAGATTTCGTTATAAAGCATTTTGAGGTCTATATTCCTTTAACAAAAGAAGAGAAGAATTTATTGCGAGGGAAATTTTTTCAGCTGACAATAAAACGAAAACAAAAAATATTAAAAGAAGGTTCTTCGTGCAAACATTATACGTTTATCGTTTCAGGTTGCTTTAAAATGTATGGCATTGACTACAAAGGCTACGAGCATAATATTCAGTTTGCTGCAGAAAACGACTGGATTGCGGACATTGGCAGCTTTCATACAAACAA
>JANPEU010000565.1:0-2965 GCA_031423175.1 Bacteroidota bacterium | reverse complement strand
GTTGATATGCTTCGCATAAAACAGAAACGAGGAGTGCATTATCATAAAGCATTTTTTCAAAATGAGGGACCAGCCATTCTGAATCGGTAGAATATCGGGCAAATCCTCCCCGGATATGGTCATAAATCCCGCCTTCAATCATCTTATCAAGGCTAAGACAAGCTTGTTTTAAAGCTTCATCATTTTTATAAATAAAAGAAAAGCGGAGTAAAAACTGAATACTGAAGGTTTGAGGAAATTTTGGTGCTTTTCCAAAACCACCCCATTCTTTGTCTGCCGACTTCATAAGATTATTAAATATTTCTTCAATATTTTTTTTAGAAATAATCGTATCGGCATTCTTACTTTTTTGCAAACCAAAACTGTTGGAATTGATAAGGTGATCGGTTAGATTTTCTGCCTGGGCATCTATTTCATTTCTTTTTTCCTGAAACGATTTTGATATTGAAAACAACACTTCTTTCCAGGAAGCACGGTTAAATGCCCGCTCCGGAGGAAAATAAGTGCCTCCATAAAAAGGCTTTTTATCCGGCGTAAGAAAAACATTCAATGGCCAACCACCACTACCACTCATTGCCTGCACCGCATCCATATATATATGATCAAGGTCGGGTCTTTCTTCCCTGTCAATTTTTATATTAATAAAATGCTCATTCATGATTGCTGCCGTTTCTTCATTTTCAAAACTTTCACGTTCCATTACATGACACCAATGACATGCCGAATAACCAATACTTACCAGGATAGGTTTGTTTTCATCAACTGCTTTTTGTAACGCTTCATCACTCCAGGGATACCAATCAACTGGATTATGTGCATGTTGAAGTAAGTATGGACTTGTTTCATTTATTAGCCGGTTGGTATGTTTTTCATTCATTTGAAAAAATTATAAAAACAAATTTCGTTGAATATAGACATAAAAAAGCCGGACATGAATCTTGTCCGGCAAATAGTTAAATAAGACTTATTTATTTCTTTTTGTGCAAGGGAGAAAGATACAGATCTAAAGCCGACACCATACTTGGCACCATTGGCAGCGGTGCTTTTATTTCTAATTTAAGGCCGGCATCTTCAACAGCCTTAAAGGTATTGCTTCCAAATGCGCCAATCAAAGTTCCATTCGGCTTAAATTTAGGGACATTATCAAACAAGCTTTTTATACCGCTTGGGGTAAAGAAGCAAATAACATCAAAACTATTTTTAGTAAGCAGTTCTTTTAAATCATTGCTTTGGGTACGATACATAAATGCCAGAACATATTCGCAGTTATTCGACTTTAGCCATGAGCATATATCATTATCCTGCTGATTTTCTGAACATACATACATGAACTTTTCATTGCCTTTATGTTTATTAATAGCATCAAACATGCTTTTATTAGTTCCATCAGCGCCAAAAAACACTTTACGTTTTCTGTATAAAATAAATTTTTGAAGATAAAGGGCTACTGCTTCAGTGATGCAGAAATACTTTGTATCCTGAGAAATGTTCACTTTCATTTCCTCACACATTCTAAAAAAATGATCAATTGCATTTCTACTTGTAAAAATTACACCTGTATAATTTTGGATTTCTATTTTTTGCCGGCGAAAATCTTTGGCAGCTATTGGATCCAACCTGATAAAAGGTTGAAACTCCAGTTCCAGATTGTATTTTCTGGAAAGTTCAAACCAAGGCGATTTATCACTTTCAGGTTTGGGCTGGGTAATCAGGATTTTCTTAATTGCTTTGGACTGAACGAGTGTCTTACTAACCTCTTTTTTATTCATATACGGTTCGGCTAAAGATGTCTGCAAAGGTAGAAGAAATTACTTTAAAAAATTCATTACTAATTTAAACAAGATTAAAAGTGGAATAATTTCAAAAGCAAACAGGTAAAGAAAAAAATGTAACGGGTTTATCCGAATCTGATTCCGAATCACACCTATTGACAAATAAGAGCGGTAGAGCAAAATACATGAAACGATTGTAATAGAAAGGATAACAGCTGACATATAAATTTTTTGTGACCCGAAAGCAAGCAACGCCAAAAATGGCAAAATCAATATTCCTAAAATTTTATTGGTCATAAAAACGATAAATAGATAAGATGTGGCTGCCTCATTTCTGTTGAATAGCCAACCCGCCAATTTTACCCCGGCAAATTTGATCATATAGATAACCGTAAGCAGAAAACTACAATAAAGCCATAACTCCCAGAAACCAAGATGCGGGGCAAGGTTAAAATGAAGGATCATAAAATCGGCATACAACCCACCGGTTACAACAAAGAAACCATTTAAAAATAATGAAGGCAATGGGTTTTGCAATAGCTGTTCACGTACCTGAGTTTGATTTAAAGTGGTACGAAAATAAACCCTGAATAAATCTGTAAAATATTTTGGAAACAAAATTCTTAACGATGCATAAAAAAGCAACATCGCAATTAAGGCATAAAAAAGAATTTCCTGACCCGTAAATTTTTTGGGAGTTAAAATAAATCTTTTAGCCTGTTCGGCTTTTTTTCGGATTGAATCTGCTGTAGCCAAACTGCTATCAATTAAATGAAGTGTCGTGTCTTTTAATATTGATTTGAGTGAATCTTTTAATACGGCAGTATCTTTTGCTAACGAATCATTTGTAGTTATAGAAGCAACCGATTTACTATACCTGGTAACTGAATCATGTGGAATTGGTTTTACAGTATCTGTTAACTGAGCAGACAATGCGTTACAAAAAGAATAAAAAAGAATAAAATAGAATAGAAATAGACGATTCAATAGTTTGAATTTAATGGGCAAAAATAAAGCAGCGGCAACAGTTCATAAGAATAAGTTTTAAGTTATTTTTTGAAATGATTATTTTCACAAACACAGATGCGTATCATAACCAGAACCATATTTATTCTTTCATTAGTCAGTTTGTTTGCCGATGTGGCTAGTGAAATGATATACCCGGTACTACCCCTTTACCTGAATGAAATTGG
>JANPEU010000564.1:0-2803 GCA_031423175.1 Bacteroidota bacterium | reverse complement strand
ATTATCTTTTTCAATCCCCCGATAAATCGGGGGCTATTAATATTAAACCCCTCCGGGGTTTTAAGAAAGAACAATTCTTTCAATGTTTTCCAAATTTCATCATTAGTTACTTTTGAGAAAATCAGCATCATCAAATAAGCTGGCTTTGTGCTGCAGAGAAGTCTCTCCGCCTCAGGCGGAAGATTTAGAGGGGCTGTCTTAAAAATACCCATTCTTCTTCCTGTCTTCCATTGCTGCTTCCGTTACTTTATCATCTATTCTTGTTTCACCTCTTTCACTTATTCTTGTTGCGATGATTTCATCTATTACTTCATCCAGCGTAGCTGCATAAGATTCTACGGCTGCTGTACAAGTCATATCACCAACTGTACGATAACGAACTCTTTTATCCAACACAACATCATCTTCAGTAAGTTGAACATATTCACTCATGGCTACTAATTGTCCTTCATGAAGTATCACTTTTCGTTCATGAGAGAAATAGATGGATGGCAAATCAATTTTTTTTTTGCGTATATAATTCCAGATATCCAATTCAGTCCAATTGCTGATAGGGAAAACTCTTACATTTTCTCCTTTATGAATTCTCCCGTTATAAATATTCCAGAGTTCAGGACGTTGCAGTTTTGGATTCCATTGGCCAAACTCATCACGTACAGAAAAAATTCTTTCCTTAGCTCTTGCTTTCTCTTCATCACGCCTGGCACCACCAATGCAGCAATCGAATTTGAATTCTTCTATCGTATCTAATAAAGTATAGGTCTGTAACCAGTTTCTGCTCGGAAATTTTCCTTTGGGTTCAGTAAGATGTCTTTGCTTAATGGTGTCTTCCACTTTTCTTACAACCAATGTTGCATTTACTTCATTCGCCAGCATATCACGAAAATCCAATGCTTCAGGAAAATTATGCCCTGTATCAATATGTACTAACGGAAAAGGAATTTTACCCGGAGCAAATGCCTTTTTAGCAAGATGTACCATAGTAATTGAATCTTTACCGCCGCTAAATAATAGGGCGGGATTTTCAAACTGTGCAGCCACTTCACGAAAAATATGAATGCTTTCCGCTTCCAGTTGTTGCAAATAATCGAGATGATGCTGATTCATATTTTAATCCACTATTATGTGGTCTTAATTTTTTTATTGTTTTATTGTTTCTTTTTCTGGTGCATTTATATGCAGTCCACATTCTTTTTTACTGGCATCTTCCCACCACCATCTTCCCGCCCTGAAATCTTCTCCGGGCTTAGTTGCTCTTGTACATGGGGCACAACCGATACTTACAAAACCTTTATCATGTAAAGGATTATAAGGAACATTATTTCTACTTATATATTGTTTAACCTGGCCCCATGTCCAGCTAAGTAGCGGGTGAATTTTTATTATCTGGTTAACCTCATCCCATTCCACAATTTGCATATCGTGTCGGTTATTACTTTGTTCTGCACGGATACCCGTAATCCAGATTTTATATCCTTTTAATGCCCGTTGCAGCGGTTCCACTTTTCTTATAAAACAACATTGCTTTCTGTTGTCAACCGTTTCATAGAAACTGTTAGGTCCTTTTTCACTTATAAATTCCTGTAGTGATTGAGCTTCTGGATAAAAAGCAGAAATCGTAATTGGATATTTTTCAAATGTGCTGCTCCATGTAGTGTACGTTTCCGTAAACATCCTTCCCGTATCCAGTGTAAATATTTTTATTGGTAAATTATTACTGGCAATAAAATGGGTTATAGCCTGGTCTTCCAAACCAAAACTGGTGGAGAAGATAACTTCCCCGGGGAAACGATCAATAATATATTGCAATTGCTTTGCAATTTCTTTGCCTGCTAATTCCTTTTTTAAATCATTAATCAGCTCATTCATGCGTTCACTATTTTGTTTTTTTTATGGCAGGCAGGAAATCGCTGTTTATAAATTGGGTTGTGGCGTATAACGCAAATAGGGTTTTACAATTTTTACACCTTTTGGAAATTTCTTAATGGCATCTTCTGTTGATACTGCCGGAACAACAATTACATCTTCACCGCTTTTCCAATCAGCAGGAGTAGCTACGCTAAAACCTGCAGTTAACTGTAATGAATCAACAACCCGCAATACTTCATAAAAATTTCTTCCGGTAGAAGCCGGATACACAATCATCAACTTTACTAATTTATCAGGTCCGATTACAAACAATGAACGTACGGTTGCCGTTGCAGAAGCATTGGGATGAATCATATCATATAGCGTTGCTACATTCCGGTCGGCATCAGCAATAATCGGAAAATCAACATTGCAGTTTTGGGTCTCATTAATATCTTTTCTCCATTCAAAATGTTTATCCAGGGGATCCACACTTACCGCCAGTACTTTTACATTCCGCTTTGCAAATTCATTTGCAAGCAAAGCTGTTTTGCCTAATTCAGTTGTACAAACAGGTGTGAAATCAGCAGGATGGGAAAATAAAATTCCCCAGCCATTGCCTAAAAATTCATAGAAATCAATTTCTCCTTCAGTTGTTGTTGCTTTAAAGTTGGGAGCAACATCCCCGAGACGTAATGACATAAAATATAATTTAAGAGGTGACAAAAATACGAAGCTGCTATTACCCTACCAACTAAATAGACTTTAATTTATAATATTTACACAAACAATTGTTTGAAAACATTTAAGCTATTAAATCCAGCAATGTTTTCTTTTCAAGGATAGCCAGTTGAGAATCCCGTACATCGATCATAATATCATGAAGACCACAATGTTTTTCATCACAGTTTTTACATTTCTGGTAAAAATAAAGACTTACACATGGAAGCATGGC
>JANPEU010000563.1:0-6120 GCA_031423175.1 Bacteroidota bacterium | reverse complement strand
TAGAATTTTATTTTTCTTTCCAAACGCCACTAATTTTTCAAACAACTCTTTCGTGGGCAACTGCCCTGTTGGCATTTGAGGATAGTTGACAAACATCAGCTTCACTTTTTTCAGCTTACTTTTTTCCAGTTTATCAAAATCCGGTTCGTAATTATTTTTTGCTGTCAATTTATACTCAACACATTTACCACCTGCTAGTTTTACTGCACTGGTATATGTTGGATAACCGGGATTTGGCACCAACACTTTGTCATCCTTATTCAAATAGGTCATACAAATATGCATGATGCCTTCTTTACTTCCTATTAATGGTAATATTTCAGTATCAGGATTTAATTCAACATTGTACCATTTCTTATACCAGTCACTCATCGCTTTTCTCAACACAGGCGAGCCTTTGTAGGATTGATAAGCATGAACATTCGGCTTCGCAGCTTCTTCCTGTAATATTTTTATCACATCAGGATGCGGTGGTAAATCAGGACTGCCAATGCCAAGGTTAAGAACATTCTTGCCCTGCTTATTCAGTTCATCTATCTCTCTCAGTTTTTGAGAAAAATAGTACTCACCAATTCCTTCCAATCTTTTTGATGTCTTAATCATAAAACATTAAAATCTTTACACAATTATTAATTCTTAATTATTCTTTATTAATTATCACTTCCACAACCCTCTTTTATAAACACCGTAAATTTTTATTCCCGCTGTTAAAGGTTTTATGTTTTCAATTACTGCATTAAACTGCTCTGCATTATCAAATTCCATATCCGCATGAAAACTATATTTGAAATCACTGCCCGGTATTGGAAAACTCTGAAGTTTACTCAGGTTAATTCCACCATCAGAAATTTTTGTCAGCACTTTTGCCAAACTGCCTCTTGAATGATCTGTTTGAAAATTCACAGATGCTTTATTTGCATTTTCAACGGGTCTTACATTTTCTTCATGCTGCAAATACAAAAACCGTGTATAATTATTTTTCAGTGTATGAATATTAGGAGCAATCACATCCAGATCATATAACTCAGCAGCCAGTTTGCTTGCAATAGCTGCAATATGTTTGCTTTTGTGCTGGTGAATATGTTTTGCACTTAATGCAGTATCATCTGTCTCTACCAGTTTCCATTTATGTTTATCTAAAAAATCATAACACTGTTGCAATGCCATCGTATGCGAATGCACTTCACGGATATCTTCCAACTTTACACCAGGGTTCACTAATAAGTTTTGCCTGATCTGTAAATAAATTTCACCGATGATTTTTAGATTCGTTTTTTGAAGGAGGTTGTAGTTTGCCAGGATACTTCCTGCAATAGAATTTTCAATGGCCATTACACCACCATCGCTTTCTTTTTTATTCGATGCAATCTTTACTAAATCTTTAAATGTATCGCAACAGATCACCTGCACATCTTTTCCAAAGAATAGCTGAGCAGCCACCTGGTGAAAACTGCCTTCGTAACCCTGTATAGCCCATCCTAAATCCTTCCCGAAGGGAAGGACTTCAGAGCTTTCTGTATTATTAATATTTTCCATTCTATTGGAGTGTTCCTTAAGCCCCTCCCTTGGAGGGGTTTGAGGAGGCTAAAAAAAATCCCGGCTTGTTAGCCGGGACTCTTTATATTGATTTGTGTCTGTTTTAATTGTTAATCAACAAAAGCACCTCCGGCTTCTTTCTAAAAAAGAAGTAACTAAAACAATAACCGAAATATGCTTTCGCCGTATTCATACTTCAAATGTAATGCTCAAATGTTGAGAATCAAAATTTATATTTCATTTAATTACGACGACCACCACCACTTTCCGCATCGTTCATTCTTATTTTTCTGCCGCGATAATTTTTCCCATCCATTGCTTTAATCATTTTTTTACCCGCAGCAGGTTCAATTTCAATCCAACTATTCATTTCCTTCATATCTATTTTACCCAGTACCTCTTTTTTCAAATCACTCATATCCAGAACGAATTGTAAAAAACTTGCTTTGTAAAAACCATCTTTGGTACCAAGGTTTACAAACAAACGCTGATATCCACCTCCGCCACTAAATGTTTTTTCTCTTCCATCCCGGGATGATGATCTTTCTGGACGATCTGATCTTTCTCTGCCACTATCACTTCTTCTGTCGCTTCTCCTGTCTTCTCTTATATTTAAGTCTGCGGCGTTTTCATAATATTTTAAAAACCTGTCAAACTCTAAAGCTGCAACTCTTTGTAAAATTTCTTCTTTCTCAACTGCTGCAAATTTTTCTTTTAGATCCGGTAAATATGTTTCATAATCACCATGACTTATATCTGCCTTTAGCATTTTATCTATAAAATGAAAAAACTGTTTACGGCAAACATCTTTACCCGCAGGTATATCCATTTTATGAACCCGGGAATTTAATATTTTTTCTATCTGCCTAAGGCGATAAGTTTCTTTTGGTGTTACAATCGAAACAGATATTCCGCTTTTTCCTGCACGACCTGTTCGACCACTGCGGTGTGTATAAACTTCCACATCGTCGGGCAATTCATAATTTATAACGTGAGTAATACCTGTAACATCAATTCCTCTTGCTGCAACGTCGGTAGCAATTAAGAGTTGAATACTTTTATCCCGGAACAAGCCCATTACCTTATCCCGTTGTTGTTGCGAAAGGTCGCCATGAATTGCATCGATATCATAACCTTCTCTGGTCAACCGTTCTGCAATATCCTGCGTATCCATTTTGGTTCGTGCAAATACAATTCCGTAAATACCAGGGTTAAAATCAATAATTCTTTTTAAGACTTCGTAACGGTTATGATGCTGTGTGGCATAATACTGATGGTCAATATTTGCAGCGCCGGCATTGGTTTTTCCAATTGTAATTTCAAAAGGTTTATCCATATACCTTTTACTTACATTCCGTATTTCCGCCGGCATTGTTGCACTAAAAAGCCAGATGCTTTGTCTGTTGGGTGTATTTTTTAAAATAAATTCTATATCATCTTTGAAACCCATATTCAGCATTTCATCGGCTTCATCAAGGATTACATAATTAATTTTTTCAAGGTTTATAGCTTTTCGTTCTATCAAATCAATCAAACGGCCGGGAGTGGCTACAGCAATATGAGTTCCTTTTTTTAAACTGCGTATTTGATCGCCAATAGATGCGCCACCATAAACCGCTGTTATAACTATATGATCTTTTTTATTTTTAAATGAGTCCAGGTCTTTCGCAATTTGAAGACATAATTCACGGGTTGGGCAAACGATTAATGCCTGTGGAAATTTATCAGTCTTATTTATTAATTGTAATAGTGGCAAGCCGAATGCTGCGGTTTTTCCTGTTCCAGTTTGTGCAAGGCCAATAAAATCCTTTGTTCCTTGTAATAAAACGGGGATTGCTTTTTCCTGAATGGGGGTTGGCTGTGTAAAACCCAATGTTTTGATGGAATGTAAAAGTCCTTCTTCAATTCCTAATTCTTCAAATGTCATTACAAATTTTGTTTTAAAAAGATGAGTCGCAAAGGTAGCCGGATTTAGCGGTATATGTGTTTGAAAAGAAAACTGAGGGTTCGGCTTGTAAAGTCGGGTGATAAGTGATAAAAAAAAGGGTCATCCCGAAGAATCGGGACGACCACTAACGATTGCTTGCCATATAGAAATTCTTCACTGGTTAACATCAGCAAGATTTCAGTTAACCCAGATATAATGCTAATTACTTTTTAGTTGTATCAGCAGCAGGTGTAGTTGTAGTAGTAGTTTTGATCGTAGTATCAATAACTTTTGTTACAGTATCAGTTGTAGGAACAACACTAACAGTTGTATCAGATGTTGTTGAAGTTGTTGTTTCTGTACCACTGTTGCAAGATGCAAGGGCAGCTACTGCCAAAACGATGAATAATTTTTTCATTTTTGTTTGTTTTTTTGAGTTTAAAATCGATTTGTAGTTAATACCCGGTCAGATTAAAGGTAACCCGACATTAAAAAGTTTTTTTAAGATGGCTGCGGGTTACTATTTTTAGAAAAAAGTATTAAATAAAGGACTGGTGAAACAAGAGACTAACGAAAAGACGCTTTTGGAAGGTTTAGCCCGGAATGATCGGATGGCTGCAGAAACCATTTACCGCGACAACTACAATATGGTTCAGTCGCTGGTTATCAATAATAATGGAAGTACCGATGATGCCCGAGATATTTTTCAGGAAGCGATGATAGTTCTTTACGAAAAGGCAAAATCAGGTTCATTTGAACTCAATTGTCAGTTGAAAACCTATCTATACTCTGTATGCCGCAGGCTTTGGCTCAAACGGCTTCAGCAGATGAACCGGTTTATCAATAATGGGGACAATCTTTCAGAAACAGTCTCTGTTGATGATGATCTGGAAGAACACGGACAGAAAGATGCTGATTTTGAAATGATGGAAAAATCGTTTGGCATGATTGGTGAACCCTGCAAAGGATTATTGGAAGCCTATTATTTGCAAAAGAAAAACATGCAAGAAATAGCAGATTCTTTTGGGTACACTAATGCAGCCAATGCAAAAACACAGAAGTATAAATGCCTGATGAGGCTTAAGAAAATATTTTTTAGTCAATATAAAACAGTAACCCGTGATGGATGATCAAATATTATTAGAAGCCGTTGAACAATACATTCGTGGTGAAATGAACGCCGAAGAGCAATTGCATTTTGAAAACTTGCGCAAATCGAATCCTGAAGTAGACCAGTTGGTTGTCGAACATACCTTGTTTCTTCAGCAGATTAATAATTTTGGAGAACGCAGAAATTTTAACACAACCCTTCATCAGGTACATACTGACTTAGCAGGCAAAGGAGAAATCAATACTGATTTACCAAAAGGAAAAGCAAAGGTTGTTTATTTATGGAACCGCTATAAAAGAGTTACTGCTATTGCAGCATCTATTGCAGGCGTAACAACGCTGGGCGTTTCATTGCTGGTGAATACATTGATGCCAAATTCTGACAATGATAAACTGCAGGAGTTAAGCCGTGAAATTAATAGAGTAAAAACAGACCAGATAGAACAAAAGAAAGAAGTAAACAACATCAAGAATAAAATTGATGACAATACAAAAATTCCTTTCAGAACAGCCGGTACAGGGTTTATGATTGATGGTAAAGGTTATTTAATTACCAATGCGCATATCGTACGCAATGCAAGGAATATTTTTGTAATCAACAGTGCCAACGATCAGTTCAGGGCAAACCTGGTTTACACTGATTTGAGTAAGGATATAGCCGTGCTTAAAATTGCTGATGAAGATTTCAAACCAATGGCACAGTTACCATACGGCATCCGCAAATCTTCAACAGATGTTGCTGAACCGATTTATACAATGGGTTTCCCGAGAAATGAAATTGTTTACAGCGAAGGTTACCTGAGTGCTAAAACAGGTTTCAAAGGTGATACACTTAGTTGCCAGCTCGGTATTGCAGCCAATCCCGGAAATAGTGGTGGCCCCGTTTTTAATCACGATGGAGAAGTAATAGGAATATTAAGTACCAAAGAAACAGAAGCTGAAGGTGTGGCCTTTGCTATACAATCAAAATATATTTATAATGTGGTGGAGCAGTTGAAAAAAGATACTGCTTATCAAAAAGTAAAATTACCTGTAAAATCTTCTTTAACAGGAATGAATAAACAACAACAGTTTAAAAAGATTGAAGATTTTATTTTTATGGTAAAAGTGAATTAATAGTTTTACCTATCAGCTAAAACTAGGAGCCCCCCGATTTATCGGGGGGCTTTATAATTTAAACCCAAAGTCTTTCAGGATATTCTCCGTCTGCAATCAGTTTATGCAAACTTCTTTCCACACCGGGTGCATCTTCTTTGTAGGTTACACCAAACCATTGTGATGAAGTGGGGATTAATTTTATTTTGCCCAACCCCTGCTGTATAAAATAATCGCCAACAATTGGAATAAAAAATTCTGATTTAAGATTTCCCCCCTGAGTTTGCAAAAAGTCGGAGAAAAGATTTTGTGCCAATGAAAAATAAGAATGTGAGAAACACCAGAAATTCATAGACACTTTTGTATTAACCGATACTTCTGTTTTTTTGCCATTCTCTTCATAAAATATTTTACCGGTTTCGGGATAAATTTTAGTTCGTTCATTTATCGCT
>JANPEU010000562.1:0-42195 GCA_031423175.1 Bacteroidota bacterium | reverse complement strand
CCATCTGCATCAAATTCAAGCTTATCTGTGCTATTGTAATTTCTTGTTTCTATAAGCCTGCTGTTTTTGCCGTCGAGTGCTACAACAAAACTCCCGTTGTCTAAGTATGAATAGTTAGCTCCCTGCTGCTTGCTTTCAATTTTCACCTCATATGCATAATCGTAAATAAGTATTTTGCTTTTGAATGTTTTTGCCATCTTTAATGTTTTGCCTTCTTTACTTTTTTTTGAAATGTATAATTCTGCTTTTAGAGTAACGGGATTTATGTTAGGTACAGAATTGGGAGCTGTATAGTTGCCCCTTCCAATTAAAATGCCCCGAACTATTTTACCATTATGAGAATCTCCACCCTCAATATCATTTACATACCACAAAATAGTTTTGATGATATCCGAACCGATCGGCGGATTGTGATAAAAAGCATTTTCATTGCCTGATATAAAGTGTGATGAAATATTTACTACTTTGAATGCAAAATCTGAATTGACTTTTACCCTGGCGTAAGTGGGTATTAACATCAATTTGTTGACATTGGTGGCTCCACTAAAATGGTTGATTGAACCCGTAAGCAACTTTGCGGTACTATCCCAGGAATCATAGTTAACAAATGACCATTGGCCTTGTTTATTCTGTATAGCCAATCCCATCAAGTCCGGCGGGCAAATCTCTGCTTCTTCATCAGTGTAATTAAAAATAATCTGCACTGGTTTTTTAAATTGAATTCCTGAAGGCTCGAACCAGTAAGCTTTACCGGAGCCGTTAGGAGCCAAATTGGTTATCGGCTGTATAATAATATTTGTATTCTCTTTTAATGCGCCGGCAGGAAAAATTAGTTCCACTTTACCATCTGAAGATTTTAAACTGCCACCTTCCTTACCAATTTTCATTTCAACCTTTGCACCATCTGGTTTGCCTAATTCGGTAATTACAGGCTTAACTATTGTATCATTAAGAACATCATTTTGTGCAAATGATACAACTGAAATCAGTAAAAAGGTAATAGCAATTATTTTTTTCATAGCATTATTCTTATTTGTGTTTATTGCCTTGTCATCGGGTCTTCATTATAACTCATCCTCAATGTTGCCGGGCTTTTATTATTTATATCATACCCGGCACCGAGAAATGCAAGTTTTATTTTTCGTCCATCATTGTAATTAAATAAGATGGTATAATCTTTTACTTCATAGCTGCCGGAGCCGGGAGTAACCGCCGGGTTTAAGCAACTATTACCATCATGATACAATTCTTTTAATGCGCCATTATCTGTAAAATTTCCATTGGAAGTAAAATTGATAGAAGGAATTTTCCCATTTACTGCACTCATATTATACGTACCATTAAAGGTTGCTCCATTCACAGAAGGCAATTGATAAAAAGGCCAGTCTTTTTGATTTTTTGTAAAAATGATTTGATTGCCTTGCTTTCTCATTGGAATTTTTCCGTAAGGCATTTGTATTGCTCCGCTTCCGTTGCTGTATGTGTAGGTTCCCCAATCACGGTTATTTAGTTGCGGAGGTAATTGCGTATGTATTCCGGCTAATCCTTCCCTTGGAAATTTGGAACCAAAATAAACCTGACCATTTGATAAAAAGATGGGTGAAACAACTTCCAACTTTACTCCTGATGCAGTTGTTGATTGAATGGTTCCCTGCCATAAACCAATTACTCCGCCACCATTAAGTGATCCCGGTGAGAGAACAGGTCCGTTGAAATCTGTAAAATGTAATGAGAATAAGAGTTGCTCTATGCCATTACGATAAGTTCTTCTGTCAGATGCATAATATAAAGATGTGCCGCCACAATATTTTCTTGATTCTAAAATGGCAACCCGTTCAAACCGGTTATTGATTTTTATAACAAAGAGTTCAAGCCCACACTCATTTCCACTTATTCTAATGCCACCTTTGCCTCGTATGTATTCCCATCCGTTATAGGATATGGAAGAAGCATTCTTACTATACTTTCCGCTTGATTCGTACATGCTGCTACCATTATATGTAGTAGTAGCTTCTTCAAAACTTTGCGCAAGGGCTTGTTCCAATGTACCCGAAGCATTCAGCGGGGCCATTATTTGAATTGCTAAATGTTCTCCTGTTGGAATGTCTGAAGGTTTGAATACGACACCATCACTATATATTTCTTCTCCCCATCCTGTGGGAGCAGTATATATCATTGTACCAAATTTTCCTGTGCCTGCTGTTGATTGCACAGTTTCATTTTTATTGTTATTCACGGTTGCTGTTTTTGTTTTATCAAACTCTATTGTTTCAAATAATGCATCTATCTGTGTAGTGTAAGACTGATCGTTCATAGAGCATCTGAAAGTAACTGTTTTTCCAAAACCACTGGCAACGGTTAAAAGAATATAAACATCAAACCCATCTAATTTTACCGCAGATGCGGCTGTAACAACTTTCCAGCCATCCTCTGTAGTTTGTGTTTCTGTTTTGGGATTGGCTTCGGCTTTATACGGTGTTACCACCAATTCATTCCAGTCGTTGTTGAAATCTTTTTGTGGATCACCCGTACTTGCTGAGCTTGCATACATGGATATGACACAAAAAGTACCGGCAGTAGTATTTAAATCGGTATAATTTATAACGCCGGGTTTTACTTCTTTCTTCCAGTCTTTGGGAGGAGTATAGCTTATAATATCAAATGTTTCAGTTTGAGAAAAGGAGACACTGCTGATAATTAATAGCAGAAATACTTTTACGGCGTAAGCAATTATTTTAATCATAAAAAAAATTTTACTTTTTGTTAGAACAATTATTAAGAACATTAAAAGCTTTCTTTTTCGCCCCGTTACCGAAATTGTTTATTGTCTTCTCATCTGATCTTCATTTGCACCCATTGTTAAGGTTGCGGGGCTTTGGTTTTTTATATCATAGTCTGCACCAAGGAAAGCAACATTTATTTTTCTTCCATCGCTGAAATGAAACAGCACCGAATGATTTTTTACTTCATACGTACCAGATCCGGGTGCCAGTCCGGTAGTGGTACAATCACCGGATTCATGATACAAAGCTTTGATTGCTCCTTTGTCTGTAAATCTCCCATCTGTAGTAAAACTGATAACTGGAATTTTTCCATATGCTTCATTCATAACATAGGTTCCGTTAAATTTTGCTCCATCTACGGAATTTAATTTGTGAAATGCATGATCCGTTTTATTTACTGTGATGATGTATTTGTTGTTCTCCATTCGCATTGGCAGATCTCCATAGGGAAGTTTCAAAATACCCCGCCCATTACTGAAAGAATAAGTACCCCAATCCCGTCTGTATTTTTCTGCTCTTATCCATGTATTGAATTCATCTAATCCTTCGTAGGGAAACTTAGTTCCAAAATAAACCTGTCCATTAGAAAAGAAGATGGGTGTAAAAACTTTATACCGTACTCCAAGTGGATCTGAGGTAGATGTGGCTCCAACAGATAATGAAATACCTTCCCAAACACCAACAATTCCATCCCCTTTAATTGTGCCGGGCTTTAGTCCGGGATCATTCAGATCAGTAAATTGAAGGGAGAATAAAAATTTTTCAATGGCATTGTTATACTCTGGCTTTTCATCCGGATAGTATTTTGACATTGACTGCTCACAACTCTTATATGATTTTAACGTCAATATTCTTTCAAACCTGTTATTAACTTTAATTACAAAAAGATCAAGGCCATATTCAGCTGCATAAGGTGTTTCATTTGGAATTTGGATACTACCCTTTCCACGAATATATTCCCAAACTTTAAACGATTTTTGCGGATCCATTTTTTGATATTCTGCTCCGCCCGCAAAATTCATCTTCGTTCCTTTATATAAAGCTGCAGCTTCATCATAACTTTTCTGCAAAGCTTGTTCCAGGCTACCTGAAAAGATAAGTGGTTGCATAATTTGCAAACGCAAAAATTCATTTGACAGCATGGTTGAAGGACTTAATGATAAGCCTTCCCGGAACAACTCCTCCATCCATCCATCCGGCGCTGTGTAATTTATTAAGCCAAATTTCCCTGGGCCTCCTGTTGTCACTGTTCCGATATTATTTTGATTTGGAGTTACAGATTTTGTTTTATCGAGTTGCATTGATGCAAATAATGCATCTATCTCGCCCACATATGTTTGATCGTTTATGCTGGTTCTTACGCTAAACTTTTTCCCAAAACCACTGTAGACACTTAATATCATATACACATCAGCCCCGTCCATCTTAACAAGCGATGCTCCCCCAACAGTTTTCCATCCATCTGCTGTTGTTTCTGTTTCTGTTTTAGGATTGGCTTCAGCTTTATACGGTGTTGCCACCAGTTCTTTCCATTCGGCTTTAAAATCTTTTTCAGCATCACCAGTACTTGCGGAACTCGCATAAATGGTAATAACACAAAAAGCACCGGTCGTAGTGTTTACATTCGTATAATTAACTACACCCTGTTTTGCATCTTTCTTCCAGTCTTTAGGTGGCGTATAAGTTATAATGTCAAATGTTTCTGTTTGAGAGAATACATGTGCCGAAACCAGGAGACATAAAAAAAATTGTACATAATATTTAATTTGCTTCTTCATATTGCTGCGGTTTGAGTTGTGGAAATAGTTATTATTTATTTTAATCAATAATTTTTATACCTGTTGCAGCAAATTGAATTTCTTTCTGGTAATCTGTATTTACAGTCTTTCTTCTGCGGGGAAAACTTACAAGGTCTATTCCTTCAACGGAAATTGTTTTGCCCACAATTTCTTTGGGAACTGTAAAACCATTATCTCTTGTTCCAATTGTTACCATAGTGCCATCAGCTTTTTTCAAATTAAATGAGTAGAGGCTAACACGTTTATCGGTTAGCAAATCCATACGGCTTACCAACCCACCGCTTATCACCAAGCCGGTTACTATTGTTTGTTCAGTCATTGGTTTTTTTTCAGTCTTGTCAAAATCAGGTATTATAATACCAGTTCCTTTATAGTTTCCAAAGGTTTTACCTTTTCCAACAAAAACTTCATCTTCAGATTGAGCGTTTACAGCTAATGTGAAAAAAAACGCAGGCAGAATAAATAGTAACTTTTTCATGGTTGTTTAATTTAAATTGTTTAAAATTTTTATATAGATCTGATTTATCATCTCATCATTATTAAAAGGCAGGGTTAGTGATTCCGGGCTTTTGTGCTGACAATTTTTTCATTTTATTTATCTAACATTTCTTTTAATGCGTTGAAATCAAAATTCTTTTCAATCCGGGTTCTCCATTCATTAGCAGGATTTCTATCATCCCAGCTCCAATGCACAATCAATAACTGGGGAACATATTTTGGCAAACTCATATCAAAATAATCCGGGTTCAGCCGTACCAGTTGCCTGCCACCTTTTTCTTCTGTAATGAATTCTTTAAATTCTAAAAGGTTATCGAAATCTAAAATGGCAGGCTGCTGCAACTCTGGCTTCAGGCTGTCGGCTAATAATTCACGTGCAGGTTTCATTTTTGTGTCATGCCATTTTTGTACATCTTCAATCATTTTTTCTTTTCGCTGTGCGGAGCTAACATAGTTTTTCAGGAAATTGTCCCGGGCCCTGGCTAATTTAGCCGGAGGCGTAACTCTTTCAAGAATTTTTAAATTTTCTTTTTTATCTAATTCTTCCTCTTCGGCTGTTTTTACCGGCCTGTTTTTCTGAAACTCCAAATCTTTTTGAAATCGTTTTTCATTATAGTTCAGGAATGCTTTTAGAAACTGCTTTTTAGTGACCGGTAAATAAGGCGATTGCCCGTTACGGGTTAAAATAATTGCCCTGGAATATCTTGTGCCGGTATTTGAAGTTTTGTTATAATTGCCTTCGTATAATGGGTTGCCTTTTAGTTCACCTATTCTTTTATTTAACAAGTATACCGGTTGTTTTTGAATAACATAATATTTAATGAATTCAGCAAACCAACTATTGAGTTGATTGGCCCATACATAGAACCATGTGCCGGTTTCGCCTCCAGCTTCAATATTATTTTTGTAAGTATTACAGAAGTAAGCAGGAAAAAGTGCATTAAGTGCATAGGGGACTGGCCCGGCTTTCACTGCTGCTTCGCCGGAAATACTGCGGTACCATTGTGCTTCAATCCCACCGGGCTCAGGGTAAGAAGCCTGTAATAATTTTTGTATTTTATCAATACGATTATTTGCCTGTGGAAACTGATTCTTCGGAAAGTTTTGGTCAGGAAATACATTGGCATCACTTACTTTTTTCCAGCTGCCTTTTGTGTTCATGATGGTTTCATGGTTGCAGGGTTGCTGTGCTGTAAGTGTACTTTGTAAAAGAAACAAACAGAAAATGATGGTGGCTGTAAATATTTTTTTCAATTTCATGAATTTTAAATTTTAATACATTATCCAGTTTTGTTTTAACCCCCGCTTTTATAAACAGGTACATTTTTGTTTAGTTGGTTTTCGGACGGGTTTAATAAATTCTTTAATGGTCCTTCATTAAATTTTATTCCGGATTCAATTCCAATGGTATATCCAACACCGGCTTCAACCTTGCTTAGATCTTTTTTTACATTCACAGTTTTTCCAATTGCACCTTCCAGTTCAGCTGCGGCTCCGGCTTTTACACCAAACTTTAATCCGGCATCTGTTACCTGGCCATTACTACCGAGTTGTATAAATAAACTTTCACTCACACTGGCGCCAGCTCCCAGTTTAACGCCACCAAAACCACCACCCAATTCTAACTGCGCACCAATACCCAGGCTAAGAGTTGATTGTCCACTCTTGAATTTTTTCTCATACGTAAAAATGAAACCCTCACCACCACTAAAGGAAACTTTTTCGCAATCAATACTGAATTTTCCAACTATAAATTTTATTTCAACTTCAAATGGACATTCAGGCTCTGTTAATGCCGGGTCATCATATTTTTGTTTATCACCATCATCCCGTTTACAGGGATAAATAATTTTAGTTTCATTTAAACTTTTAAGTGTGGTGAGATACCCGGCAACCCATGAATAAAAAATTTGCCGAAACTCATGAATATTGTGCGATGACAGGTAAAACCAATAGATCAACTCATTCAGGTATTTTTTTTGAGGAGCCAGGTTTTTTACCTGCCAGTCACGCCGCAGGGTTGAGAATAAAGGCAAATATTTATTGGCAACATTTTCATAAGTTTTACATATTTCCTTATCCAATGTTGGGTCACCATTTCCTTCCCCTACCTTTTCGCTTCTTTCATCAAATTTTGAACGTGCAACTTTTTGCTCCTGTTCATAATTACTTTCAAGTTTTTTAAACTCCTGGGTAAAATTTTTATTATACATATCAAGTGCGGATACTTCCTCTGAATATTCCGAAGTAGTTTCGGCTACCATTGCAGATGCTAACTCCCAGAAAGTTGGTAAAGTATTTGCCCATTTAAAACCTCCTGTTTGAGTAAAGATTTGTTCTGCTATTTTTCCTTCTTCCTTTTCTATTGCATTGTATTTTGTAATCAAGCTTCCAAGCATTTTGTTAAATGCTTCTTGTTCTATCTTTGAAGCAGCTGCCTGTTGCAGGTTTTCGCATTGCGGGGGCAGCTTATATTTAGCCGGGTTAAAATATTCGGGAATATGAATACGTGGCCTGATGAGCTTTCCGAATTTTTTTTTCGAATCTATATTTTTGAGACCCCTGGCAGCCTCATTATTATAACTCCCTTTTATCGATTTCTCAAAATACTCAGCTGCTTTTTGCTTATTTCCTTTTACTAATTCAATTTGCCCGGCAGTATTATTTGCTTCGGGATGATTGGGTGATTTAGCAATACAACGGCCTAAATACATCATTGCTGTATCTGTGGCACCTAATCCTGCATATGCCTGTCCCATATTATTTAATAGCATTGGGTTATCAGGGTATTTTTGTAATAGAGTTTTTAAAATTGGAATAGCTTTTTGTTCTAAGCTGCCCATGTTAAGCATAGCGGAAAGATTATTCAGCAACACATCATCATCCGGATTTTGCATTGCTGCTTTTGCAGCCATTAATATGGCTTCTTCTGTTGCACCATTATACCAGGAGGCAACTGCGGCCAGGTTAAATTTGTAAGCATTGCCACCTGGCTTTGCCATAACATCATTAACTACTTTAACTTTAGCTGAACTTATTTTATTAGCGAATAGTTTATATAAATCGCTGCAGTAATCAACCAATTCTGTTCTGGTAAATGTTTTTTTTGATATGCCTGAAAGCAATACGTTGTTTTGAACGGGAAATTTTCCGGTTGAAGGTTTTGAAATGAGCTGGTTATCTTTTCCAGATGCGTTCTTCATGATGCTGTCCAGGTTAGGCACATCTTTCATAAGATCTTTATTCTTCGGATCTTTTTTCATCTTATCAATTTCCGCTTTCGCTTCTTTCATCATTTTATCTATCTCTGCCTGTGAAGGTTGAGAAAATACGCAGCCACCAGAGAAAAAATAAACGCATACAAGAACAATGATCTTTTTCATAATATTATTTTAGAGACTAAACAAAAAGCTACAATTTAATCTCAGTGTTATTATTAGTCTTCTTCTTCATACTGTTGTGTTTTTTGATTCCAGATGTGTTTACAAAATGTACTTACTATACCATCGGGTGAAAGTTTACGGATGTAACTATTTTGTTTGCTGCTACCATCTACTATATATAAATTTCCAGCCTTGTCAAAAGCAATAGCCGTAGGAGAATCGAATAATGCCTGCCTGGCTTTGCCATTCTTTTCTCCAGGCTCTGCAGCGCCGGCAATATTTCCTACAAAGTCTATCTTTCCGCAGCCGGCCACAGTGGTTACTTTGTTATCTGCAATTTTGATAATCCGGTTGAGGCGTTCATCAGATATGTATATATCGCCATTATCTGCTATTGCAATTCCACTGGGAGTTGTAAGCACTGCTGTACTTATATTTCCTTCCTTGTAAACTGAATGAAAAACTGTTTTATCGCATTGCCCTGCGGCAGTTGTAATTATACCAGCAGGATTAATTTTTTTGATGCAATGACCTGAAGATGCACATACATATAAATTGCCATCCTTATCACAAGCCAACCTACGTGGATGAAGCAAAACTAAAGGCCCGCCATTTCCATTTTGTATGGTAGTGACAATACCCTCAGGAGTAATTTTTCGAATTCGATAAAGAGATCTATAGACGTTCTGTCCCGGTTTCCAATCTTTGCCCGGATAAGAATCGGTTACATAAATATTTTCTTTGTTGTCTACGGTGATATATTCTAAATGAAGAAAGGAAGCAGTTTGCCGGTCTCCATCAATCCCATCGGCTTTATTAATGCCGAATATAGTTGTAACTGTAGCGTCCGGAGTTATTTTACGGATCAAACTACCATCAGTTACATACATATTATCTGCCCCGTCAATTGCAATGCCCGATGTATTATTAAAACCAGCTGCTTTTCCTTTGCCATCATTATTATTTCTACCACCTCCCGCAAATAATTCAGCTTTTCCTTGTGGCGATATTTTTATGATCTTGTTATTTTTACCCGTCACAAAAACATTGCCTTTGCTATCCACCACAATACCTGAAGAAAAATTAAATGCATTACTTAGTTTTGGAGTTTGCGCTAAAGGGTTTACACCCCAAAAAACAGAAATCATGAGAACCGGATAAAGAAATATTTTTTTCATAAATAAATTATTTATCAATCATTGCTATTAATTTTTCAACCGGAAATTTGCTTCAAACATATTTTTAAATGATTGCGATGGCGCTATTTAATGAACCATTCCTTTAAAAGGTCCTTCATTAAAATTCCATCCTGAATTAATGCCTACTGTGTAACCAATTCCTGTTTCCTCTTTAATTATGTCTTTTTTACCCTTTACTGATTTGCCCGCCTCAGCTTCTATTCCTGCTGAAGCTTTTGCGTCAAACTTTAACCCCCCGTCACTAAATTTATTTTCACCATCGAAGGTTATAAAAAGAGATTCCCCAACACTTGTACTTACACCCGCTTTTACCGGGCCTGCTTTTCCCTCTAATTCCAGTTTGAGTCCGATGCCAATACTTACAGTGGATTGATGCGTTTTGAAGTTCTTCTCATATCCAAACACCACTCCCTCTCCTGCTTTAAAAGAAAATTTTTCACAGTTCAACTCAAATTTGCCAACCAAAAAAGGTATTTCAATTTCAAGAGGGCATTCCATTTCATTAATAGCATTACTGTTTTTTGAGGCCGTAGTTGGTGTAAACCCGCAGGGTTTAATAATTTTTGTGTAACCTATTTTATGGAGCATCCCAAGATAATGTGATACCATAGGATAGAAGACCTGAATCCAAAAATGGTCTTTTCCAACCGGATAATACGAGAGGTAACCCCAATACATAACCTCATCGAAATATTTAGTAAAAACAAGATTGTATTTTTTCTGCCATTCCTCAGTTATGTAGGCAAATTTTGGTAAATATTTATTTGCAAGGTTATTATAGGCTGTACATACTTCTTCAGATGATGGGCAGCAGGAAAGCGTTTTTCCTTCACCGCAACACCGGTCATCTCTTTCAGCAAAGTCTTTTTTTAATACCTGCAACAAGCCTTCATACTCACTGTCTATTCCCTTCATTTCTTCATAATATTTTTTATCAGCATTTGAAAGATCTCCCAGTGCCTTTACAAATTCTGCCATTAGATCCCGTGCCATTATCCCACATAACTCATAAAAGGGTTGTGCAATAAATTCCTCTTTCATTACAACGCGGCCTTTACCACCGGAATTAATTAGTTGGAGTGTTTCGTTGTAATTTTTTTGCTCAAGCACCACCATTTGTTTGCTAAAAGGTTCTAACTGGGCTGCCACCATTTTACGAAAGGCAATATGTTCTGCATCGGACAAAGCCGAGTTTTCAACTTTAGTACATTGCCCGGGTAAATCGTATTTGAACTGATTAAAGTATTCAGGAATTTTTACCCGTGGTCTTATCAAAGGAACAATTTTTGAACCTTTTTTAATTTTCCTTAGTTTGAGTGCAGCCGTTTTTGTATATGCGCTTTTAATAGATTTTTCAAAATATTCTATTGCTTTTTCTTTGTTGCCTTTTGTGGCTTCAATTTGCCCTGCGGTATTATTGGCTTCAGAATTTTCCGGTTCTATTTTTATACAACGCCCCAGATAAACCATGGCAGTATCGGTTTCTCCCAAACCTGCATAAGCCTGCCCCAGATTATTTAATACCATGGCACTGTTAGGGTAAGATTGTAATATATATTTTAAAATGGGAATGGCTTTTTGTTCAATACCACTCATATTTAAAAGAGCAGCGCAATTATTCAATATTAATCCTTCGTCAGGATTTTTGGCTGCTGCTTTTATAATGAGCAATAAAGATTCTTCACGATAATCTGTATACCATGCTGATATAGCTGCATCAGCCATTTTTTTTGCATCATTATTATACCTGGCTGCTATGGATTGAACTGAAGAGCTAATGCCTTGTGGCATTTTTTTTGCAAGTTGCGAATAAACATCATTTAAAAAACTAATCAACTCTGCTTTAGTAAATATTTTTTTTGGAAGTGCTGAAAGCGATGCAATATTTTTTGGAGGAAATTTCCAGTTATCGACATTACTATAATCACTTAGATCAACATACACTGAACTGTTTGTTGTATTATTTCCCTGCTGATTTTTCATAGCCTCTGCCACCTGCTTTTGTTTATCCTGCATACCTTTCATAGCATTTTTCACAGTGCTATCGTTTCCATATTTATTCATCATTTCCTGTGTCTGCTTCATCATTTTGTCTATCTCTGCCTGCGTTGGCTGGGCAAATAGCTGGTTACAGAATAACACCGTTAGCAATGCCAGTGTAAAAATCTTTTTCATAACTATTGTTGATTGCACACAGGGGTTTGTAAAAAATATTTTGCTTTTATTTCAGGTATCAATGCTGATAATTTTTTTATTCTTGTTTCATCAGATGGGTGGGTGGAAAGAAAATCAGGCAATTTTGATCCTGTATTTACAGTTGCCATTCGTTGCCAGAAAGGAATGGCTTCTTCCGGATCATATCCCGCCATGCTCATAAATATCAATCCCAGGTTATCAGCTTCTGATTCCTGCATGCGGCTATTGGGCAAGGCTACTGCCAGTCCGGAACCCACAACATACAATGACAGAAAAATAATTTGTGTTTCCTGTTTTTTATCTTTTAATGCATCTTCTAAGACAAGGCCGCCCATTTGTATTAATAAACTTTGGCTCATCCTTTCATTTCCATGGCGGGCAATAGCATGGGCAATTTCATGCCCCATTACTACGGCTAATGCAGTTTCATTTTGTGTAACCGGCAATAATCCTGTATAGACTACAACTTTTCCTCCGGGCATGCACCAGGCATTCACTACATTTTCATCGACCAGGTTATACTCCCATTTAAAACTTTTAATTTGTTTGCTTAAATTATTTGCCAGCATATATGCTTCTACTGCTGCTTGTATTTTTGTTCCAACTCTTTTTACCATCTGGGTTTGATAATGACTTTCAGGAAGAACATGGGTTACTTTTAAAAATGAATCATACTCCGTTAATGCCATTGACTGTATTAATGAATTCGGTACAAGATTCAATTGTTTACGTCCGGTAACCGGTACCTGTTGACAGGAAAATATCAAACAACTCAGCAACAGTATCAATAATATGGAGCAACTATTTTTCATTCTTTTATTATTTGTCCAGCATGGCCTGCAATGCTTTAAAGTTGAAATTGTTTTCAATATGGTTTGCAAAATCAAGAGATGGCTTTTCAGTATTCCAGCTCCAGTACACTACTAAAAACTGTGGTGCATGAGTTGGTAGTTTAGTATTAAAATAATTACTGTTTGCCTGGACCAGCATTCTTCCTTCATTCTCATTGGCAAACTTTAAAAAAGAACTTGCATAAGAAGTGTTTTGCATATATGCAGGTTTTTCTAACTCATCATCACTTGTATTGGTTATATAATCCTGAGCGGTTTTAATATCCCGCTGGTAAACTTCTCTGGATCTGTTTAAATCCTCCTGCTGGCGTTGTTTGGCAGTTTTATATCCCCGTAAAAAATTAGCCTTTGCCTTTTCTTTTGTTTGTTCATTTTGTTCCTGGTTTGCTACTCTTTCTAATTGCTGTTTTTTATATATTTCTTCTTCCACATCACTGCGCACAGGATTTTTTAATAAACTCTGTTCATAACGATTTTGAAAATTTTCTTTGCTTTTTAATAAGGTTAATAAATATTTTTTACGGCTTACGGGAGTATATAGTAACTGGCTCGTGCGGCTGATAAGAATTGTTTTTGAGAAAGTAGTGCCTGTATTAGATGATCCGTTATCATTTCCTGCATAAAGTGGAAAGCCATTTAATTCACCAATTTTTTTTGAAAGCAGGTAAACTGGATTATTCTCCACTAAAAAATTATCATCCTTTTCGGCAAACCAACTGAACTTATTTACCCATACATAAAACCAGTTACCGGTTTCGGTACCCAATAACATTTTTTTTACATTGCTGTTGCAATAGTATGTTTTGAATAATCCATTTAATACATACGATTCTACATTACTGTTAACAGAAGAATTGTAACCACCCATTGAGCGATACCAGGCGGCTTCAATTCCTTTTGGTTCGGGATATGCAGCTTGCAACAGTTGCTGCATTTTATCTATACGGCTTATTATCTGTAACTGGTTGCCAGCCTTCATAGTTGCATCCGGTCGTTTTGCCCATTTGCCTTTTACTGCCATAATCATTTCATCATTGCAGGTTTCCTGCGCTACAACAAATTGCACTGAAAAAGAAAACAGGAAAAAGATGATGAATATTTTTTTCATAAAAGAATTATTTAATTTTTTTCAACTTAAGTTACAGATGATAAAAACCATCATCAGTTACAACTGTCACGCCGCCACACAAATTTTACTCTGCAACCTCCTGGAACAGCAGCCCATGGTTTCCAGGTGTAGGGTAAGTTTGTATGAACACCCAGAACTTTTGCTTTTGCAAATGTGATAGGCTTGGTTTTATAAATATCTTCCACTTTTATTCTTAAGGTTGTATTGAGTTCGAGTGTATTGTAATGTGTTGAACTTTGGGGTATCCCTATCATTTTCCACCAGTTGACAAGAGCGTTATGATGATCACGTCCGGGCAGCAGAATAAACTCAACTTCACTGCTATGAACAACATTATATTCAATGGTGAATTCTATTTCATCGCAATCGTCGCCGGTCTCTAATACTCCTGTTGCAGTAGTTGGGGTTGGTGGAAAAGGATAAACTTGTTTTGCAAATGCCTTGTCTGTTTCTGAAAGATTGGTATTCTTAATAAAGGAAGATCCGTCAGTGGTTAGTTCTGGCGGAAAGAAAAAGTGCATGATAGAAAGCCTGTCATAGGTGGAAGAATTAATTTTCGTTTGGGAATATGTGCTGAATATTTCTTCGTTTACTCTTCCGGCACTCCAGTTTCTGGGAGACGCCGCAAAAAAACTAAATACTTTATCTCTATCCCAGGGAATACCTGCAGTTGGGGCCTTGTGTTCATCAATAAAACCGAGGACATGGCCAAATTGATGCAATACAACTCTTCTGATTTCTGATTCTTCGGTATTATCCCATATTGAACCTAAGTTCATCGTTTTTTCACCAGTTGAATTACGACTAGCTTCTCTTCCTATCCAGGACCAATCGAGACCATTATCCTGAAAGCCCACTACGATCTGTGCCTTTGTTATATCATTAGGCGGGTCATTAATAAATACAAAATGTATATTGGCATAAGTCTCCCATTCTTTTACATATTGCTTTACCTTTCTTTTCATAATGAAACTTGCGTCATCTAAGAAACCGACACGAATGCTTTCACCTGGCGTCCACATTGAATTGGTAATACCGCTAAGAGGTTGCGTAACGGTTGATATTGGTTCAAGTTCGCCGTTCGATTTTATTTTTGGAATAATAGGGTAAGGGGTATATGGAGCTTTAGGGGGTAAACTATTGGCAGATGCTTTTTCAATGCAAATATGAACATTGCTAAAGTCGTAGGATGGGGGAATTGAAGTTTTAGTTATAATTCCTTTTTTATCCAAAGGCTTATCAATTTCAGGAATAATAATTCCTGGGGAATTTGGTTTAACTACAGGCTTATCAAAATCAGGAATAATAATTCCTGTGGAATTTGGTTTAACTACAGGCTTATCAATTTCAGGAATAATAATTCCTGGGGAATTTGTGATAATCGTTGGGTTCTTTATGGAAATATCCGGGTTGCCTTTAACTGGTCCTGCAACTGAATTTCCGGGGTTGGAAATAATAATGTTATAAGCCACTCTTGCATACAGATACCGTTCATTAATGTTTTTGATAAACCATTTACGAGCATCAGAATCGTATTGTAGTTTTATTTCATATCGGTTAGCTGCTCCACCATCTACAGGTATCCAGCTGGGAAACAAAACAAATTGGATAGCTGGATTATTTGTAAGTGCAGAATGATCAATGTAGGCAGATCCATCTTTTCGTATATTTTCATTTGTAATTGAATATTTAAAATGCGTTGCGTCAGGTTTTGTAGAATATTGTACATTAAATTTCGAACCTTCTGGTAAAGCTTTCTGGTCCAGATTAAAGATTCTCCATTGGTTTTGGAAATAATAAACGCCGATAGGATGAGGGTTTAAATTCACTCCATCTTCAAGTATGGGGATTGCCCATATAATAGCTGCAGGATTATTATTCAGCTCGGGTACATCAAGCGTTGTACAATTAGAATTGCAGTAACTATTTTCCTTAGTGGCAGTATGAATAAATTGTTGCTGTGCTATGCTGCTTAAAGCAATTAATAATAGTAAAGCGGGGAAAAATAATTTTAGATGTTGAAATTGCTTTTTCATATTACATATTTTTTTATCATTTTCTTCTATGCGATAAAATTTTATAGAAGCTGAAACTAATAGCAGCCAGACATTCCATGTAAAGCCTGATCCTGCTGCTTCACTGTTTCAAAACAGCAGGACCGGCCAGGCTCCCGGTAATTATTCTTCACATATAGTCCATTTGATATTTGAACAATCAGAAAAACACCAGTTGCCGCTTCCGAATAATGATACCGTATTTGAATTGGACCTGAACTGAGAATTAGCAACATTCTTTTTCTCAATTAAATAATTTTCACTTATTGTTTTACGCCTTACCTGGTGACTTCCCCAAATAAAAGGAGCATAAACAAGCATGTACTCGGAAGATTGGAAAGTTCTCATCCTGGTTTCGGCATATCCACCTCCGATAGCAGCAAAGGAAGTAGCCTCTAATCTCACTTCATAGCTTTTTTTAATCCGAAGTTTACGTGTATCATCAGGAAATGTACCGGGTATGGTGATATTATTTCTTAACCAGCCACTCAATTCACTAAACCCTGCGAAAAAAGCACCCGTTCCCCAGGCACTGGTTTTTAAAAAACAATTACCATAGTCTCCGCCGCCTGCAGCGATGAGTGAACTATTGCCGGTTATTTCACCGGCTGCTATGCCACAAACATCCACGCATTTATTTGGCTCCAGTTCCGGCATTGGTTTAGTTGAGACAGATACTAATAATGTAAAATTCAGATAAGCATCAAACTGGATCAGGCTGGCAATGTTTTCGGGAAAGACTTGTCTTATTTGTTGTTGATAAGGTGCCACATCTATGCTGGTTCTCGACCATAAATCTTTGAAAAAAGACGAATATTTTTCCGCGATTTGCGCTGTTAAAAAACCTTTGTCTTCTATAGTAGTTGCTGAATGTACTGCCTTGAGATCTTCAACATAATTATTATACAGATCTTCCCTGCTCAATTGCTTTTCAAACTGCTCTTTGAGTGGCTTTACAATATCAGTTATTCGTTTTACCTGGTCCTTTGTGAGAAGTGATATCTCTCTTTTTTCTCTTTGTGCCATTGCAGGGAATATAAAAAAAACGGACAGGCCCGTAATGAATATCCCTTTTAAAATAGTAGAATGATTCTTTTTCATAAATTGATTGTTTTTTTTATTAAGTATTATTTCCAAAAGTTTGCAGTACGTTTATCTGTATACATCCGCGTTTTTGTGTTATTCAACATTTGCAACATTTGCATTTTCAGCCGTAACAATTGTTAAACCGATTTGTTGTTCCTGTAAATTCATCATCTAGTTCAATGTCATTGCCGTATTTTTTCATCTGTTGCTAAGTAGCTAAGCGTTATTGCTTGCAGCTGTCACGCCGCCATACGAGTGTAACCCTGCAGCCACCTATTATAGCCGGCCATGCGTTCCAGGTATAAGCCAATCCTGTATGCACACCAAGGACTTTTGCTTTTCCAAAGGCAATACCTCTTGCTTTATCAATCAAGCCTACCTGAACTTTTTGTGATGCAGAATACCCATCCTGCATTTCTATTCCTATTTCACCTCCCACTATTGGGATAGCAATTTTTTTCCACCACGTTAGAATATTATTATTCCGGTCTCTGCCGGGTTCCAGTATAAATGAGATTTCATTTGTGTTAACAACATTGTATTCAACTTTGAAATCTATTTCATCGCAATCGTCGCCGGTTTGTAATACACCTGTTGCAGTGGATGGGCCGGGTGGATAAGGATAAACCTGACCTGCAAATGATTTGTCCACTGTTGATAGATCTGTATTCGCAGGAACGAAAGAGCTGTCAGTGGTTAGCTCTGCCGGAAAAGAATAATGCATGATAGAAAGCTTATCATAGGTGGAAGAATTGGTACTCGTTACCGAATATTTTTCGAAAATATTAAAATCAACCTTTGCCTTGTTCCAGTAATTGGGACTGCCTCCATAAAAACTATACACTTTTGCTGAATCCCATGGAATGTCTGCATTAGGTGACTGGTGCTCATGAATAAAACCGAGGGCATGCCCAAATTCATGTAATACCACACTTTTGAATTTCGATTCAGGGAGATTATCATTTACCCATCCCAAATTCATCGTCTTCCCCTCAAATTGATTTACAAGAACATCTCTTCCTATCCACGACCAGCTTGTACCGTCTTTTTTAAATCCTACTTTGATCATTGCCTGCGACACATTATTTGTAAATACAAATTTTATATTGGCATAAGTTTCCCACTCTTTTACGTATGTCTTTATCTTGTTGATCACACTTAACGTTTCACCAGCAAGGAAGCCGACACTAATTGATTCACCCTGCGTCCACATTAAATTGGTAACGATGGAAAGTGGCTGCTTAACGGTTGTCACAGGTTCAAGTTCCCCATTCGATTTTATTTTTGGAATTACCGGTGCCGGAGTAACAATAGTTTTTGCTGGTAAACTTTTGTTTGTTATTTCTTCAATACAGATCTGAACTTTGCTAAAGTCGTAAGGTGGAGGGATGGTGGCTTTAGTTATAATATCTTTTTTATCCAACGGTTTATCATAATCAGGTATAATAATCCCTGCTGGCTTTGTGATAATCGTTGGGTTCCTTATAGAAATATCCGGGTTGCCTTTAACTGGCTCTGCAACTGTATTTCCCTGGTTGGAAATAATAATATTGTATGCCACCCTTGCATACAGGTACCGTTCATTAATGTTTTTGATAAACCATTTACGTGCATCAGAATCGTATTGCGTTTTTATTTCATACCGGTTAGCTGCTCCTCCATCTACGGGTATCCAGTTGGGAAACAAAATAAATTGGATAGCTGGATTATTTGTAAGTGCAGTATGATCAATATATGCAGATCCATCTCTTCGTATATTTTCGTTTGTAATGGAATATTTAAAATGTGTTGAATCAGGTTTTGTAAAATATTGCACATTAAATTTTGAACCTGCTGGTAAAGCTTTCTGATCCAGGTTAAATATCCTCCATTGATTTTGGAAATAATAAACGCCAATAGGGTGGGGGTTTAAGTTCATTCCATCTTCAAGTATAGGAGTTGCCCATATAATAGCTCCTGGATTATTATTCAGATCGGGTATATCAAGCGTTGTACAGTTAGAATTGCAGTAATTATTGGCTTTGGTAGCCGTATGTATAAATTGTTGCTGCGCAATACTGCTTAATGAAATTATTAGTAACAAAGCCGGTAAAAATATATTTCGATATTGAAATTGCTTTGTCATCATTGGTTATGTTTATTGATTTGGTACATTTTTTTTAGGTGAACTTTATTTCTTAAAGTTTATACTACAAGGGTTTTTTATATAGGGGTACATTTTTATTCTGTTGGTTATCATCCGGCTGAACCGGGAATGTTTTATCAATAGCTTGTTTTAACTGGCTGTTCTCTTTCATTTGTACGCCAGTGCCGAAGCCTGCTGTCAGCCCTTCTTCAAGACCAATACTTTCTTTTACATTCCCTATACCTATCACCGCTTTAAGTTCAGCTTCCCATAAAATACCCCCGTCTGTAACCTTACCAAATCTGTTAAACGTTAAATATCCTTGTGATTTGGCATCGGCTTCCAGCCCTGCTTCTATACCGGGGGATTTAAAAAAAACTTTTGGCACAGAAGCGCCTACTCCCAATGCCAGGGTTATATCTCCGCTGCTGCGGGTATATTCTATTTTTCCTACTAAACCTTCTCCTGCTTCCAATTTGTAAGTCTCACAACTTGTTTCCAACTTAAAAGCTCCGAGGTTGATTTCAATTTTCGGCGTTAAATAACAGTCAGGCTGTTCTATTTCCAATTCCTTTGCTAAAGCTTTTGTTCTAACTGGATTATAGATTTCACATGGGTAAAACAAACCAGAGTTATCTTCTCTGAACCGGGTTGTATTTATTTCCTCCATACAATAAAGGAATTTAATTACAAGCATGTAAAATTTACAATGAAAATCATCATCATTTATTGAGGATATATAATACCAGTAGCTATAATCATTCAGGGAATTTTTATAATAGGCAAGCATTTTTTGCTGAAGCACTTGTGTTTTTTCAGCATATAATGGGAGGTAAGCATTCTTTAATGCGTTCAACTGCCTGCATTCTTCGCTAATGTCAATTTTATCATCCCGTTTGATTTTATCACTCTCGCTATCGAACTTTTTATTAAGCGCTGCTCTTTCGCGATAATAATTCACTTTGAATATTTCCAGGAGACGAAATTTTTCTTCATACTCCTTATCAAGAGCCTTCACTACCCATACTCCCAGGAATCCAAAGGGCCGGTAAATATCAGTTTTCCCTCTCACTGATTCGGAATGCTTTGGCATCGATACAACATATGATTCGGTAGCCTCAGAATACAAGTCTCCATATTTTACCCTAAGCTGGTAAGTCATATTATGATAGGCATCATATTGTGGCTTTAATACTGCTATATCTTTTACGTTCATGCATTGAGGAAGGAGATCATATTTAAAAAAATTGAAAAACTCAGGTTGTTTGTACCGTTGACGTACATAGTCCATCATATTTACATCGGGCTTCAACTTTTCAAGCAAGTTTTCTGATTTCGAAGACCAAGCCCCACGCAAAGCATTTTCTACATAGTTTATAGCCGCTGATTTATTCCCGCGGCTGTTATGGATATAGGCAAGTGCCAGGTTAGCATCCGGGTAGTATTTGTAAGTCTTGATACATTTTAATAAATACTGTTCTGCTTTTTTATCATCTCCCAGGTCAAGATAAGCCTGCCCAAGATTATTCAATATCATATTATTGTCCGGCTGCTTTTCCAGAGCATATTCTAAAATAGGAATGCCGTAAAAGCCAAGTCCGCAACTGGTGAGTATACCTCCTGTATTATTTAATTTTAAATTATTATCCGGTTGCAGTTCCGCTGCTTTTAATGTAACCAAAACCGACTCGTTAACCTTGCCTTTCATCCACAAACCAATTGGAGTGCCTGATTGCTTAATAGCGGTTAGGGCAAAATTGTTTATATCTGTTTTATAAGTGGTGCGTAGGTATTCCGTTAATTTGGAATAGAGATTGTGTAAGTATGAAATCAGTTCGTTCCTGTTAAAAGTTCTTATCGGCAATGCATTGAGTAGTTTGTTATTTTTTGAAGGCAATGAGAATTCAGCAGTATCATTTTTATTAACAGGCAAAGCATTATTATTCCCCTGTTGATTTTTCATCGCATCGGTAACTTCTTTTTGTTTATCCTTCGCCACTTTCATTGCTTTGTTCACTGTGCTGTCGTTACCATATTTTTTCATTGCGTCCTGCGCCTGTTTCATCATCTTATCTATTTCGGCCTGGGTAGGTTGGGCTGAAACAAATTGTATTGAAAAAGAAAGTAAGGCGAAGAATATTTTTTTCATTTAATTTTTTTAAAACATAATCCGTTTATCAATTGTAATTAATTACTCCTGGCTATTTGATTTTCCCAACACCGATTTTCCATCTTTAATATATTCTATCTGACCAAAGACGATTTTGATTTCGTCTGCATATTTATTTTTTACTATACTCTCATCTTTACCGGTTTGTCTGAAACTTGCTATAAAGGCGTCGGTAAGTTTGATGGAGTAATTAAGTTCTTCTGCACCGGTTGATTTATTAATCGCAAAAAAATCGATGATAAAAACCATGGGCTGACCATTAGCAAAAGCATTGAAAAGAGGGATGGTTGGGGGGAAACCGGTTTCAATTTTTATAGTTATAGGTTCAAAAACCTTTTTCCCTGATTGCATGCCTGATGCTGCATCATAAAGATTATTAGCCGCCATTGAATAATCAATTATTTGAGTCTTGCCCTGGAAACTGTTATTCTTACTTCCTCCGGGTACTTGTATTCCTTTTGCCCAGGCAGTTACATACATTGCCATTACGCCATTTGAAACAAAGTTTGCGGTTGAATTTATGATTGTTGAGTTGGTAATAATTGGATTTGGTATAAGGCGAATTGTATTGGTATTCCCGGCAGAGGATATAACAATATTGTAGGTAACTTTTGCATACAAAGGTTTTTTATTGACGTTACTAATAGACCATTTACCAGCATCAGCATTATATTGCATATTTATTTCGTCTCTGTTTGCAATCATTCTTTCGTCTGGTACCCAACTTGGGAAAAAACTCAGTTTAGCATCGGGATGATCATTGAGATAAGGGTGATCAATAAAAGCAGATCCATCTTTTTGTAAATTTTCGGTTGTTATTACATATTGAAAACGACTGGCATCAGGTTTTGTAACATACCCCACATTAAACTTAGCGCCGACAGGCATGGCTCTCTGATCCAGGTTAAATATCCTCCATTGGTTTTGGAAATAATAAACACCAATAGGATGAGGATTTAAATTCAATCCATCATCAGGTATTGGCGTTGCCCATATAATGGCTGTGGGATTATTATTGAGATCCGGGTTATCCAGTGTTGTACAGTTGGCATTGCAATAATTGTTGGCTTTCGTTGCAGTATGGGTAAATTGTTTTTGACCATGGCTGCTTAAAACAATCCATATAATTGAATAAAGAAGGGTTTGCTTTTTCATACTACTGTTTATGTTGGTTTTTCAAACCTATCTTATTAAGCAAAGCGGGGCAATAACACTTTTGTTTTATACCAGATTGTGGTAAACTATGGAAAGTAAACAAGTAAGTGGTCGTATCAATAAATTGCTGCTGTGCATTGGCACCTATGGAAAAGCCGTTAATAGAAATACATCGTATAAGAGCAGCAGAAATTTTTTTAAAATGATCTACACGATTAATTTTTTGAGTGGTAGTCATGGTGTATCGTTTTGATAATTGAGGAGAACTTATTCAAAAGTCAGCAGATATAAAGTAGCCACTATCACCCTAAACAGGGATAATTATTAAATCCTGTATAAATCACCCTAAACTGGTATTTTGATAAGAATGTTTGATTTAATGAAAGGGAATGTGAACCTTTATAAATAATAGACTAATTTCTACTTTCATGAAATTCCTTTTACACTGTGTTTTATGGACATTATTTGTCTTTGTGGGTACACCTGCACCGGCGCAAACACATCGGATTGACAGCCTGGAAATCGAATTGAAAAATTCAACTAACGATTCGCTCAGGATAGGACTTTTTTCCGGGCTGGGGAATGAATATTTTGCTTACGATACCGTAAAGTCCCAACAGTATTTGGAGAAGGCATATGCAGTTGCCACCAAGATCAAATGGGATTATGCATGGGCCGATTATTATTATATCAAAGGCATGCTCAGGCAACTGGCTTCCGATGATGATAAAGCACATGTATTTTTAGATTCTGCAATTTTTTATTTCAATAAATGTATTAATGGTTCAAGTTCGGCTGATGAGATAAAAAATTCAAAACTTCAAATTGCTTCATGCCTGGGTCAGAAAGCAGATATACTGGGAAAAAGAGGAAGAGGAGAAGAAGCCATTGCCATTTATCTTAAAGCACTCGAAAGCTGGAAAGCTTCTGATGACCTGCGGAAAAACGAAGCGATAGGAATTTACTTTGGAAAAATTTCAACGACTTATTATGATCTTAACCAGTTTGATAAGGCATTGCTATACGATAAGCTTTCACTTGCTTCCAATCTGACATCGAATAACGAAGAAGCAGCCGCATGGGCTTATATATATGTATGCGATGATTTTACCGCATTGAATCAACTGGATTCTTCTTTTTTATACCTGGCAAAAGCGAAACCTATTATTATAAAACTTAACAATCACCGTTTGAATGTTCAGTATTACAATAAACTGGCAAATTTGAGCCGGAAGAAAAATGATTTCCGCGGAGCTATCAGTTATTATGAAAAAGTAATTACAGAAGCTGCTGCTTCAGGAGCTACCATTCATATTGTCGCCAGTCAGAAAATGATTGGATTTTGTTATTTAAAATTAGGTGAATATGCTACGGCACGTTCCTGGTTATTAAAAGCATTGCCCGTTGCCATGGACAAAAGCTACCTAAAAGACAGAATGGAAATCCTGGAAGACCTGGTACTTGTGGAAGAGAATACAAAAAATATAACGGGAGCTTATTCTTATTTGAAACAACTGACTGCATTAAAGGACAGTGTTAACCTGGATAAATCGAAAAAGGCAATTGCAGAAATTGAAAACAAATACCAGGTTGCGGAAAAGGCAAAAGAGATAGTTCAGTTGAATGCCGACAAACAAATACAATCTTTATCAATTAAACAAAAATCAACTCTTAATTATTTTTTAATAGGTTCTTTAGCCGCTTTATTGATAGTTGGTTTTTTAGTGTATCGTAATCTTCGCAACCGGCAGCAATTAGCAAAGCAGCAGGATGAACTGCAGCAGCAACTCATCCGTGAGTTAGAAAAAGATAAACAACTCGTAGCCGTTGATTCTATGCTCAAAGGGCAGGAAGAAGAGAGGAGCCGTTTGGCAAAAGATTTACATGATGGGTTGGGTGGTTTATTATCAGGCGTAAAATTTTCACTTAGCAATATGAAAGACAATTTAATTATAACCCCGGACAATATGGCCGTATTTGAACGGTCATTGGATATGATAGATACTTCAATTAAAGAACTCCGCCGTGTAGCGCATAATATGATGCCCGAGATGCTTACAAGGTTTGGACTGGATGAAGCACTGAAAGAGTATTGCAATACAATTAATACTACAAAATTGCTTTCGGTAAAATACCTTCCAGTTGGAATGGATAAACGCCTGAATAAATCAACAGAGATAATAATCTACCGGATTGTACAGGAGTTGCTGAATAATATACTGAAACATGCAGGTGCCTCGGAAGCATTGATACAGGTAATACTTGAAGAAAAAAGATTAAACTTGGTAGTGGAAGACAATGGTAAGGGATTTGATCCATCCTTAACTGAAAACAATAGAGGGGCAGGATGGATGAATATCCGTTCGAGGATTGAATATTTAAAAGGCCAGCTGGATATTCATTCAGAGCCTGGAAAAGGAACGTTGATCACCATAGAGTTTAATATATAAATATGATACGTGTATTTATTACAGATGATCATCCGGTTGTTATAGAAGGGATTCATTCATTATTGAAAAATGAAAAAGATATTGAATGGGCGGGGCAGGCTATGAATGCACAATCCTGTCTTGGTTTTTTTGTAAACAATACAGCTGATGTGGTGTTGATGGATATCAGCATGCCGGGTATGGATGGGGTGGAATTGTGTGCAATTATGAAAGAAAAATATCCTGGTGTCATGATACTTGGCCTTAGTAGTTTTAACCAGGGCTTATATATAAAAAAAATGATGGAGAACGGAGCTTCAGGGTATATTTTAAAAAATTCATCTAAAGAGGAATTGATAAAAGCAATACATACGGTATATGCAGGTAATATTTTTTTCAGCGATGAAGTGGGGCAGGCGTTGGAAGAATATCAAAAGTCATCAAAAACTGAATTGCCGGTATTAACAGCCCGTGAAAAAGAAATTCTTGCACTGATTGCGGAAGGATATACTAATCCACAGATTGCAGAAAAAATATTTCTAAGCCAGTTTACGGTGGACAGTCACCGGAAAAATTTACTGGCTAAACTGGATGTAAAAAATACAGCCAGCCTGATTCGGCTGGCTGTGGAGAGAAAGCTTATTTAAAAATTCTATACGAAAAAAAGTTTTACTGTTAGTTTTTCAAACCTATCCTATTAAGCAAAGCCGGGCAATAACACTTTTGTTTTATACCATTTTGTGGTATTGTACAGAAAGAAAACAGCAAAGCGAATGATTATGAAATAAAAAATTTTCCCCTGATAAATTATTAACAGTACTAAAAAATCTTTTAATTGCCTGCACAGAGCCACCTATTTTGCAGGATGCCAGCTCCAGGTACTTTTTGAATATCATGGCGTGCTACAACCCTTGAGGCATCGGTTCTGCTCACAAATACTAGTATACCTCTATGGATAACTATATTACTTTCGTTAAGGCTGCCGCTTAAATTAAGCGAACCATCGGCATTAAAAACAGCATCCTTGATACTGAACATTTCCGCACCGCCAACTACATCATAGATGGTACCAGTTGTAAGCCCCACACCTGTCATGCCTTTTACGGTAAAATGCCGGATATAGTGTACCTCGCCGTTTGCATTAACTGATTTTTTAACTCTGTTTTCAATAATACCAGTAAACCTTATATTCTCACCGTGGCAATATGCTATCATTGCTGTTGCGGTAAAAGTTATTTCAGTTACAGTCATGCCATTATCAGATGCACTCTGTATAGAAGTTAGTGAATTAGAAAGCACATTTGCATTTGCTAACTTTTGCGTTTCTGATGAAGCATCAGAAAAATCTTTTTGGCAAGCAGTTAAGGAAAGAATCAGTGCTAAAGCTACAAGAACTGGCATGGTAGCTGACTTTGAATTCTGAACTATTTGAGTGCTGCATACAGCGACACTTTTTTTCAAGATTGACATAGTTGTATTTTTTTGGTTGGTGAATAATATGAAATATGTTTTAGAGTATTATAAACTTTGTGTTCCCCTTTTGCAAATTAGACGCATAGCTCTTAACGTGCAATAACACTTTTGTTTTATAGCGCTTAGTGGTATGGGAGGGAAGAAGTACTGAAAATAAATGATTTGAGAGACCTCACAGTGGAGCCCGGACAACAATCAATTTTTGCCGTACACTTTTATTACTGCATCTGTGCGGTTACAAACATGGAGTTTTCCATATGTCTTATGAATATGCTGTTTTACAGTATTGATGCTGATATGGAGCTTATCGGAAATTTCTTTATATAAAAAACCTTTTGATAAAAGTTCCAGCACTTCTTTTTCTTTCGGTGTCAGCAAATTGCTTTCTTCATTCAACTGGCTACGTTGTTGGAACGATTTGATCACTTTACGGGCTATCTGATTGCTCATTGGGCTGCCACCATCATGCAACTCCTGGAGAGCATCCATGATTTTTTCTTTCGGGGCCTTTTTAAGAAGGTATCCGCTGGCGCCGGCTTCCAATGCCTCAAACACTTTATCATCATCTTCAAAAATAGTGTACATCATGAATTGTGTATCGGGGCAAACAGTTTTTATTTTACGGATACATTCAATACCCGAGATGCCCGGGAGATTAATGTCCATGATAACAATCTGCGGTTGTTTTTCCGGAATATTTATCAACGCTGCTTCTGCATTCGTATCAGCCGAAAGCAACAGAAAATTATCAGAACCCCTGATCAAGGACTCCAGGCTTTCCCGCACTTCAGTTAAATCTTCCACTATGCTTACCGTAATTGCATTCATGAGTTAAATGTAGTAATGTGTGATTTGTATTTTAATAACACTTTTGTTATACCAGCATTTCGAAGTGAATCACTGTTCCGGAATTATTAGTTATTGAAAATTTGCCTTTTAATACTTTTGATCTTTGCTCCATATTTAATAAGCCGTTACCATTTTGCTCACTATTTTTTTCATAACCCCTGCCATCATCGGCAATATTCAGCGATAGCTTTTCATCTGCCTTAAAATGAATTGTCACCTTTTTTGCGCCGGCATGCTTTACTATATTATGCAAACTCTCTTTTAAAATCAGGAAAACATTTCTGCGAACCTCACCACCAATAATCTTTGCCGGAATATTTTCAGGAAGTGTAAACTCGCAGGCCAGCCCGTTTTCGTTACAGTAATCAACAGCATACGATCGGAGATAAAACACAAGATCTTCCAGTGAATTATTTTTTTCATTCATGGCCCAGATGATTTCAGCCATATTCTCCACCAGTTCAATAGAAGTTGTTTTAAGTTTTTTAATGTCGGGTTGCAGCGTTGCGTCCTTCGTTTTTTCTGAAATATTTTCGGCAATGAATTTGATCCTGGTAAGGCCAGCACCAAGATCATCATGCATATCAGATGCTATTCTAGTCCTTTCTTTTTCCAGTTCCATTTCTCCTTTCAATTCATCCTCTGCTTTTAGTGCTTTTAATGATTGTTGATGAAGTTTTTGTTTTTGACGGAAATTCCGCACCAGCAAAATCCCTATGGATAATAATGCAATAATGCCGACAAGAAATGTCCATAGAAGTATTTTTCTGTTCTGGAGTTTATTATTTTTTTCCTTTAATTTTTTGCCCACTTCACTTAGTAGCCAGATATTCTGAGTTAAAGTGGTTTTTAATGTATCAATCAACGATTCATATTCCTGTTTGAAATTAAAGGTAGTAGATACATTTTGAAGGGTTACTGTATCTCCGGCATCTGGTACTTGTTTCAGCCCATTTTCCGGTACGATACACAAAGCATCCCATCCACCGAAAAACTCAAGCACTTTTGGATTTTCAATAAGGTGACGCATCTTATCTTTTATTAAATAAACATTTACTGAATCATTCGACTGTTTTAGAATAGAACCCTCACGGGGGATATCTGGTATCCTGGAAATCATTCCATCCGGAATTTTTCTGATACTGCGGTAGTTGCTATAGTTGCCCAGTACATAAAAATCGGCAATAAAAAATTTGGCACCTCCAAAGATTACATAAATGCCTCCGCCGGTTATTTCACCAAGCGTAGTTTGGTCAGGAAAATCGAGACTGGTTTCATCTGTTTTTTTCTGTGAAAGAATGGAAACAATTTCTTTTTCATTTGCATTGTCATTTTTCAATGCCGGTAAAACATTTTGGAGCGATTGGTTTTGCTGTTGCAGGTTATTAAGTGTTGAAATAATGTTTTTATATAACCCGATAATTTTTTTCCTGTCCACATTTGATTTTAGTAAGGAAGCGGCAGTAAGATAACATTCCGCGGCATAGGCATAGTCTCCCATTAACTGGTTGAGTATTCCCTTTTTTATATATGTAAGCCCCAAATCAGAATGCAGGTTATTATTTTTAGCAATTAAAATAGCATTATCGTAATATTCAAAAGCTTTTTGATTTAGGCCCTGCGCTATTTGAAGCGCTGCATTGTAATTGTGATACATGACCATCCCTGGGAAATATTTTCTGTTCTCACTTTCTTTCTTTGCATTTTCAAAAAACGAGGTGGCGCTGTCAGGATTGGTGTAGATATATTGCCAGCCTTTATAATAAATATTTTCAATTAATACGGAATCAGAAACCTGTGAATAGACAGGATTGATAAATAAAAAGAGAAAAGGAAGCAATATTTTTTTAACTGTCTTAATGGCAAAAGAAAAAGTATGCAATGGCATACTTTAAAAGTAGGTTGAATTTCCGGTTTGAAGATATTATTCCACTAATCGGCCTACTGTAATCTTCTCTTTTTTCATTTCTCTCACTGCATCAGCAATGGAGGATGCATCATATCCGCATTCATGATGCAGTTCCTTTGGCGTACCATGTTCCACTAATCTATCTGGAATACCCAGCATTTTTATTTCTGCTTTGTAATTATGTTCATTCATAAACTCTAAAACTGCAGAACCAAACCCGCCTACTATAGTTCCATCTTCAACGGTAATTATTTTATCAAATTTTGAAAATACTTCATGCAGCATTTCTTCATCCAATGGTTTTACAAAACGCATATCAAAATGGGCAGGAGTGATGCCATCATTTTTTAAATCACGGATAGCTGCTGCTGCAAAATTTCCCGGATGGCCTAATGAAAGAATGGCAATATCATTTCCTTCTCTTCCACTGGATCCTGCGGACAATTTTCTTCCTTTACCTATTTCAATCTCTTTCATTTCCGTTTTCCATTCTACCATTACACCTTCACCTCTGGGATATCGAATCACAAATGGATTTTTTGTTTTTTCCAATTGTGCCGTGTACATCAGGTTGCGCAATTCACTTTCATTCATCGGCGCACTGATTACCATATTCGGAATACAACGGAAATACGGTATATCATAACAGCCATGGTGTGTTGGCCCATCATCACCAACCAAACCTGCCCTGTCCAAACAAAATATTACCGGTAAGTTTTGAATAGCTACATCATGCACCACCTGGTCATATGCTCTTTGCATAAATGAAGAATAGATATTGCAAAAAACTTTCATACCCTGTGTGGCCATACCTGCACTCACCGTTACTGCATGTTGTTCTGCAATACCTACATCAAATGCACGATGTGGCATTTTTTCCATCATATATTTTAAGGATGAACCTGAAGGCATAGCTGGAGTAACAGCAAAAATTTTATCATTCATTTCTGCCAGCTCAATTATAGTATAACCAAAAACATCCTGATACTTTGGCGGCTGTGGTAAATCAAATTTCTTTTTCTGTATTTCTCCGGTTATTTTATCAAACAAACCTGGTGCATGCCATTTTGTTTGATCTTTTTCTGCCAGATCATATCCTTTTCCTTTTGTTGTAATAATATGCAGAATTTTCGGTCCGGGTATTTCTCTTAAATCTTTTAATGTATCAACAAGCTTTGTAATGTTATGTCCATCTATTGGACCGAAGTAGCGTAGATTTAATGCCTCAAATAAATTACTCCGTTTACTCATCATCCCTTTCAACCCTGCTTCCATTTTACTTGCCATATCACGGGTAAATGTTTTGCCTACCGGCAATTTTCCCATAAGGTTCCAAACTTCATCACGAAATTTATTATACGTGGGAGATGTGGTAATGTCAGTAAGATATTCTTTCAATGCACCAACATTCGGATCAATGCTCATGCAGTTATCATTTAAAATAATCAGCATATCTGCGTCGGCAACACCGGCATGATTCATTGCTTCAAATGCAAGGCCCGCAGTCATAGCACCATCGCCAATTACGGCAACCACTTTTCTGTCTTTTTCGCCTTTATATTTTGCAGCCATTGCCATTCCCAGGGCTGCGGAGATAGAAGTAGAAGAATGACCAACTCCAAAAGTATCATACTCACTTTCGCTTCTTTTAGGAAAACCACTGAGTCCTTTATATTTTCTATTAGAAGGAAAAATATCTCTGCGACCTGTCAATATTTTATGTCCATAAGCCTGGTGGCCTACATCCCAAACCAACTGATCATACGGTGTATTGTAGATATAATGGAGTGCAACAGTTAATTCTACTACGCCGAGGCTTGCACCAAAATGCCCGCCATGCACACTCACTACATCTATGATGTACTGACGCAATTCATCGCAAACCTGGTGTAACTTTTCCTTTGATAATACTTTTAAATCGGCGGGGGAATTGATGGTGCTTAAAAGTGTACCGGGTGTGATTTGCATTTAGTGTATTTGACGGTGTAAAATTAAGGATTTTAAAACAGGCAGTTGCTAAAGATTGTTTAACAATTCAACCAGCAAAAGGTTTACTGCCTGCATATTTCAATTTAATGGCATATAAATTCCATTTGTAAAACCAATCTGCCACTGGTATATTTACCGGGGCTAATCGGACAAAGCTTTGGTTAGTTTTGGGGTAATGCAAAACAGGAACAAACTTTATTGGATATTGCAGCTAAGCGGCTGGGGGCTTATTGGCCTGGTAATGCTTTTTTTTGCACATGCATATAATTATAAAATTTCGACAGAAGTACTTTTAGGTAAAATTGTTGTTGTAACAATTGCCGGCATCTTCACTACACATTTACTTCGTTTACTAATTAATTATTTAGGATGGTTGATGTTGCCAATTGAAAAAGCAATTCCGAGATTTATTCTGGCAATGATTGCAACTTCTATGATTTATAGTTTGCTTGTTTTAACCGCCTCCGATCTTTTCAATCTTGGTACTGAAACCCGCAAGGTCACTTTTGCTACTCGATTTGCAGGATCAACTGTCGATAACGGTTTATTTATTTTACCCTGGGTATTGATATATTATTTTTATCACTTTATTGAAAAAAGCAGGAATCAACAATTGGATACGTTGAAATTAGAATCGTTGATTAAAGAACTGGAATTAAAAACCATCAAAGCACATATCAATCCGCATTTTATTTTTAATTCACTCAATGGCATTCGTGCATTGGTAGTAGAAAATCCGGAACGGGCAAGAAAAGCTATTACCGAGTTGAGTAATATTTTACGCAGCAGTATGCAAACGGAGAAAATAGAATCTGTTTCTTTTGAAAAAGAATTGAATATTGTGAAAGATTATTTAGCCCTGGAAAATATGCGTTTTGAAGATCGGCTTAAAATAGAATATGATATTGATGAAGACACTCTCGGTCAATTGGTGCCTCCGATGATGCTTCAGACTTTAGTAGAGAATGCAATCAAGCATGGCATCAGCAAACAACTATCAGGGGGTGTGGTAAAAATTATTTCTGATTTTAAGTCTGATTATCATGAACTAACCGTACAGAATACGGGTAAGTTAAATGGTAACAGAAAAAAAGACGGTTTCGGATTATCCAGTACGATAAGCCGGTTAAATATTTTATACGGTGATAAAGCAGTTTTTGAAATAAAGCAATTAACAACAGATGTTGTAGAAGCCAGGGTGCTATTGCCACTGGTAGCAAACTAAAAATATAATTTATGCGGGCAATAATTATTGATGACGAACGTCTGGCAAGAGCTGAGTTAAAAAAAATGTTACAGGAATTTCCTGAAGTGGAAATTATAGATGAAGCTACCAATGCTGAGGAAGGCATAGCAAAAATAGATTCACTGAGTCCCGATCTTATATTTCTGGATATACAAATGCCCGGTAAAACAGGTTTTGATATGCTGGCAGAACTGGATCGTACACCACATGTAATTTTTACAACAGCATACGATGAATTTGCTTTAAAAGCATTTGAAGTAAATGCATTGGATTATTTATTAAAACCCATCGATCCAAAACGATTGGCAGACGCAATATTGAAATTAGGTGCAGCCGAAGCAAAAGAAAATAAAACGTTAACTGAAAATGTAAACAACAGTATTTTGAGTGAGTATGACCAGGTATTTGTAAAAGATGGTGAACGCTGCTGGTTTGTAAAGTTGAATGAAATTCGTTTGTTTGAAAGTGTGGGCAATTATGCCAAAGTTTTTTTCGGAGCTAATAAACCACTCATCTTAAAATCACTCAATGCGCTGGAAGAACGTTTGGATGAGAAAATGTTTTTCAGGGCAAACCGGAAACATATCATTAACTTAAGAATGATTGAAAAAATAGAACCTTATTTTAATGGCGGTTTATTATTAGAATTAAAAGGCGGCGAAAAAATAGAAGTAAGCCGCCGGCAAACAGTTAAGTTTAAAGAAATGATGAGCCTTTAATTCTTTTTTTTCAATTGAAAAATAAACGAGCCGCCCAGATCACCCGCAACAATAAGTGGTGCATATTGCGGGTCATAATATTTTGCATTTTCAATATTCTTTAATTGTGCACGGACATGGCTGTCAACAAAGGGCCAGATATCTTTTGTACTCAAAAATTCTTTTTCATTTTTCAGCAAAAATTCTGTGAGGTACTCAATAAAAGCACTTTTATCCGGTACGGGTGACAGGTTCCCACTTGTCATTACCTTCCGGCTTTTCGTTTTCCATTGCAGTAATACATCGCCATCAATATCATGCCCCGCCTCCCTGGTAAATGTTCCGCTGTAGCAGGCATCCAGAAGTATAAGGATATGTTTTGCGTTGCTGTTATAAACAGCATCATTAATATCATTGGGATTAATATAATAAGATACCTGATCACTTAAAGCAGTAATCGGTATCAGGTACCCTTTCGGTTCGCCTTTTATATCTAATGTGGTATCACCATGCCCGGCATAAAATATCAGCAGGTTATCATTTTTACCAAGCGACTTGCATCTTGCAATTATTGTTTGTAATATATCCTCGCGGCTGCGGTTGTATAGGGTATCCACATTCTTTTCTTCAAAGGTGTAATTGTTTATCAGAACGTCTCTTAATTTATTCGCATCCCTCACAGGGAATTTTAAGTCTGAAAATTTGGGATCTATATAATCTTTTTCTGCAATCAGTATTGCATAAAACTTCCCCATGCCCTCCGGCTCCGGTTCTTTTTTTTGTTCGGTATTAGCCGAAGCCCCGGCTAATTTATATTCATGAATAATTTCATTATTTTTTTTATCTTTTATTTTAATTTCTAAAGTATTGGTTCCGGCGGACACGGTTATTTTAGTAAAAAAATTCCCGTCTTCTTCTAAGATGTTTACAGGAATTCCATTCACTTTTACTGAATCTATCCCCGATTCATCGGTTGCCCTGCCATTGATTTGATACTTCACACTGTCGGATACAATACTAAATTGACGGCTATCGGAACCTTTGATAATTTTAGGTTCACTCACAAAAAGATCCTCTTCAACTAACACAGGCCCTGTTCTGTCGTTAAATCTTAAAACGATCTGCTGGTTCTCTAATGCACTCAATGCTTCTGTTATATCCGGCTGCCTTTTGTCTATCACCAGCGATTGCTCATAGTTCACTTTTGCATCGTCATACCGTTCAAGTTTTTCAAGAATATATCCGTTTAAAAAAAGAATATCTACATAAAGTCTTTTTGTTTCATCTTTTATTTCTGAATTGTATTTGCCGGATGCCGTATCCAGGTTTGCCAAAGCCCCGGTAAAATTATTATCAGCAACCTGTGTAACGGCTCTTACGAAATAATTATAAAATTGATACTTACTGTCATCTAAAAAGGATTCAAGGTTTTTTTTCCTGAATAAATTATAATAAAAAGTTGCGTCTTTGAATCTTTTCGTACGGGCTAAAGGTGAAATGATATTGATATAAGCATTACCCTGGTTATTATTTTTTGAGAGGTAGCGGATAAAATCTTCAATCGAATTGTCATATTCACCCAAACTATTATAACATAAACCCCGGTCGTTATAGTGCCCCGCAAATTTTGGCTGGATGCCTATCAACGCATCAATATCTTTTAAGGCTGAATCAATCTGATTGGTAAAATAATATGCTTTATACCGCCCCCCATAATAGATAACTGATCCTTCCTTGTCATCGGGTCGCATCAGTTTTAAAGCATTTGTATAGTCGGTTATTGAAGAGTCATAAATTCTTTTTTTAAAGTATGCTTCGGCACGATATGAATAAAAATCAGAAGAATCTGGTGCAAGGCTGATTGCTTTTGCAAAATCTGTAATAGCCGGGTCAACCAGTTCTTTTGCTATATAACTGAAGCCTCTTCCTATATAGGCATTGGTAAAAACAGAATCCAGGCTGATAGCTTTACTATAATACACAATAGCTGAATCATATTTAGTTTCCCTGTTCAGCCGTGCCCGGGAAAATTTTTCACCGATATCATAATAATATTTTGCATCCTGTGCAGAAACAGCAGCGAAATTAATAGCCATTACCGTACATAAAATGATTCGGAAAAAAAAGACGGCAACTTGCATAAGTATTATTTTATTCTCTTTTCAAAAGTAAATACACCTCCTGAATCACCTGCCTCAGTAATCGGGGCATAAACGGGGTTAGGTATTTTTATTTTTTTTAGTTCTGGACTCGTTTTATTTTTTTCAATTATTTTTTTATTTTCTGCAAGAATTTTTTGTTCAATATTAGACCATAAATCTTTCGTGTTAACATATTTTTCGTCCTTGTTATCGCTTAAGTAATTCGTAAGCGTCTCAATAAAAAAACTTTTATCCGGAACCGCTGTCAAACTGCCACTTGTCATAACTCTTCGGCTTTGTTTCTTCCGTTGGTCTTCTATATTACCATCAATATCCCAGCCCGGGTTTTTTATGAATGCGCCACTAAAACATGCATCCAAAACAACAAGTATATGTTTTGTACGGCTGTTAAAAATGGCTTTATAAATTTCTTCTGAAGTTATATAATAAGATGTTTTATTACTCCTGGCAGTAGTTGGTATCAGGTATCCATCGGGTTGGCCTTTAATATTCATTGTTGAGTCCCCATGGCCTGCATAAAATATTAACAAATTATCTTTTTCGCCAAGTGCCTTGCATCGGGCTATTATTGTTTCCAGTATATCTTCACGGCTCCGGTTGTATAACGTATCAATATTTTTTTCTTCAAATGTGTAATTTTTTATCAGAACATTTTTTAACCTATTGGCATCTCTTACAGGATAATTCAGATCTGCAAATTTGGGATCTACATAATCTTTTTCAGCAATCAGTATAGCATGGAATTTTCCCAACCCCTCGGACATCGGTTCTGAAGTTTGTGCTATTTTAGGTGCAGCCCCGGCAAGTAGATGCGAATAAGTTGTTAGATTATTATTTTTATCAGTCATAAGAATTTCTAAAGAACTGGTTCCGGCTTTCACAGTTACTTTCGTTGAAAAATCACCGCCTTTTTCTAAAAAATCAACAGGAAAACCGTTCACTTTTACAGATGTAATTCCTGATTCATCAACTGCTTTACCACGAATACGATACCATACACTATCTGATACAACACTAAATTGCCGGGTGTTCGTGGGCTTTACATTTTTAGGTTCAGTCACTTCAAGGCTTTCTTCATCTAGTACGGGTCCACTTCTGTCATTATTTCTTAAAACAACTTGAGACTCATCCAAATCATTCAATGCTTCTGTAATATCGGGCTGGCGGGGCTCCAGTACCAATGCCTTATTATAATTGTCTCTGGCATCTTCCATCTTTCCAAGTTTTTGTGAAATATAACCGTTCAAAAAAAGAATATCAACATAGAGTCTTCTTAGCTGTTCATCTTTTATACCTGAATAATATTCTACCGATGCAGTATCCAGGCTCATTAAAGCATCCTCTGGTTTATTCTCAGAATACTGTAAAACCGCCTTAACAAAATATCTGTAAAATTTATATTTTACGGTGTCTTTCCCATCATATAAAAATGAACTTAAAGAATTCTCCGATTTGTTTTTATAATATAATTTATAAAAAAGTACAGCTTCATCAAATCTTTTTAGTCTGACCAATGGAGAGATAATATTGAAATAAGCATTGCCACTGCTTGCATGAGATTTATTTACAAGACTGGTTAAATAATCTAATACAGACTTATTATATTCTCCCATACTATTATAACAAACACCCCTGTTATTATAATATCCGGCAAACTTAGGCCTGAGTTGAATTACTTTACTAATGTCCTGTATCGCGGAATCAAATTGATTGGTGTAATAATAAGATTTAAACCTGCTGTTATAAATATCCCAGATTTCATCACTCTTATTGGTAAGATATTCTATGCTTTTTGTGTAATCTGAAATTGCTGAATCATAAAGGCCTTTTTTTAAGTATGCTTCGCCCCGGTAATAATAACATTCAGAAAACTCAGTTGAATCTGGTTTCAAGCTGATGGCTTTTGTACAATCTTTTATAGCATCATCAACCCTGTTTGGCTTAGTTAAAAAAGTCCAGCCTCTTCTGCTATACGCAAGGGCAAAATTGGAATCCAGGTTGATTGCTTTACTATAATAGACAATGGCCGAGTCAAAATTTCCTTTAAGAGTATATTTAATAAAAAAAGTATCGGCTTTATCAAAATAATATTTTGCATTTTGAGCGGAAGAGTTAAAGCAAGAAATAACCAGCACCGCACATAATGTTAGTTTGGTAATAAAAATTGGGAACCGCATAAAATTATTTTTATCTTTTTAAAATAAAAGGGAGTTTCATTTTATTTCTTAATAAAGAAATATCATATCAATTCAATTGCTTTTACTTTTAGTTATGAACCATTTCAACAAAAAAACAAAGTACAGAATTTTCGTCAGCTGGTGCCCGGAATATTATTTCCTTTTCATTAAAATCAACTTTTCTTACATCAATCAGCCTTTTTCCCAATTTAAATTTTACTACCTCAAGTATGTTTGATTTTTTTTCTTTAATGATTTGAATCAAGTCTTTTAAATTTATTTCTGATTTACTGTATAAGATACAGATGTTTTCTTTTCCCGGTGTAGTCAGAAGTCCGCAACTATTTTCTTCCGGTAAATAATAGTTTGTATTTGGCGAATTTATGGCAGCGCTGATCGTACTGTTTTCTGGAGGAAAATATTCTGAAATACTATTTTTATCGTCTTGAGAAAAAATATAGATATACGATTGTGTGGATGCGCTGAATCTTATTTGAAATTTCGTATTACTTAGAAGTGTGTCGTTTAAGCAGTATAAATTAAACTCGCTATTACTGTTATTCTGAACTGTTATACCATTTGTGTTTGTTTTCGGGCCTGTTACAGCGATAACAGTTTTTTTGCCATCAGCACATCTGCCTGTTACTTTTAAGAATTCAATTTTTCCAGCTATTTCCAGGCTTTGAAATCTATTTCCTCTTGTACTTGGTGCTTCGGAATCCATTAACTCCAAAGCGTATCTGCCATAACTTATCAATTGTTTATAACTGAGCCAGAAAAAGCCTTTGTTGCCCCAGTTGGTACCATAACTATTCATTACTTCAAAAGAGCCACCATTGCCAATGCTGTCATTATATCCAACGATACACATGGCATGACCGCGACTAACTGATGACGGCGACCATATGCTATTAGCAGAAACTTTACTAAATGTTTCATCTATTTTCAAACTAATAACAACCGGTTTTTTTTCTGTTATACTTTTTTTGAGATCAAGAATATCATTTTCTGAAAATGAGCCGGGATTTTCATTGCGCAATTGATAATCTTTTATTAAATAGGGTGATGCTTTTTTTTGTTCCATTTTCTTTGAAAAATTTATCACACAATCCTCAAGGACTTCTTTCTTCAAAATTGTACCGGTGCTTTTCATTACCTCCATCGCATCCTGAATTTTACTCCCCTTTGAACAATTTTTATCGGCAGGGTCTTTTATTTTATAATATATATAGCCGGGTGAAAAAACATATTTTTTAATACTGTCCGGATGCGACAGATTTTTTTTTATCATAAAACTAATTGTTCTGGCAGCATACGCTGTGCTCCATCCCACACATGTTTCCAGCTTTCCCTGATTTTGAGGTTGGGGTGCAAATTGTTTTATAGAAAACGAATCCGGCAGATCGGTTCTGTCGCCCCTGGATCGGGTAGCGGCTTTTAATAATTTCTTTAAATCTTCATCTGTTGTATTATCACCCGTTCCATAATTCTGGGAAAAAACAACGATTACCAGAAACTGAATTAATACAAGATGTATTATCTTTTTCATGATTTAATAAATCTGTTTATGGAATTTTATTGGTTTTCTTTAGAGCCAGATTGGCCGGGACTTCTTTTTTTTAAAAAGCCCTATTCGGGTTCTAATTTACACTGAATCCTGATAAAAATGAAAATAAAATCATTTGATTCGATAGCTTATTAACAAGTATTAACTTGTTTGTTTGAAAGATCTGTGAAGTTGAGAAAATAGCTCTTAAGTTTTTAATGGTAATTATTATTAGAATCATTTAGATACATTTGAATCTTTAACTGAATAACCAATGAAATTATTTATTGTAATCCTATTTCTGATACTATCGGGTTTAGGAGTTTACGGACAACCTATCGAAGCAATTCTAAATGCGAAAGAAGTAGAACGGATAGAAAAAATATTGAGTGCCGATGATATGCAAGGTCGTGAAGCGGGAACACCCGGTATTGATAAAGCTGCAGATTTTATTGCTTCAGAATTTAAAAAGGCTGGTTTACAAATGTTGAATAAGAATGGAAGTTACAAACAGGACTTTGCAATGGTAACTCCAAAATTTTCAAATGCATCCTGCACATTTGATAATGAGGCTGTGGATATAAAAAATTTGGTTGTTGTTACCTGCCAGTCCGGATTATTCATAAACGAAAAATCAGGTTATGAAAAAGTGAAATTAGATGCGGGGAAAAATCTAAATGCAGAGGCTCAAAAATTTATCCGTTCCGGTAAAAATTACCTGGTACTGGTTGATACGGCGTATTCAAAAAATTTCAACCGGCTTACGAATATAAAAAGACAGTTATTTAAAATGGAAAACAGTGTAGTGTTTGTTTTAACTGCGGGCAATCCACAATCATTCACAGTAGAGGCACGTCATGAAATTACAGAATTGAAACTGGCAAACATAGTTGGAGTATTGCCTGGCAAAAGCAAAAATGATGAGTATGTAATCTTCTCTGCACATTATGATCATTTGGGTATTCGTAAACCGATTCAGGGTGATTCAATATATAATGGAGCCAATGATGATGCTGCTGGCACAACTGCCGTGATGATGCTTGCAAAATATTTTAAGGCATTAAATAATAATGAGCGGACAATTGTTTTCGTAGCATTTACTGCCGAAGAAAAAGGTGGTTATGGCTCACAATATTTTTCCCGTCAGCTCGATCCGGCAAAAGTGGTTGCTATGTTTAATATAGAAATGATTGGCACCGAAAGTAAATGGGGGAAAAATTCAGCATATATCACTGGATTTGAAAAAACAGATATGGGGTCAATACTTCAAAAAAATTTAGAAGGCAGCGGATTTAGTTTTTATCCTGATCCATATACAACTCAAAATTTATTTTACCGGTCCGACAATGCAACATTAGCAAGACTCGGTGTGCCGGCTCATACCATATCAACTTCTAAAATGGATAGTGAACCCAACTATCACAAGCCTTCTGATCATATTGAAACATTGGATATGGTGAATATGGCTGAAATAATTAAATCAATTGCACTTAGTTCAAAAACAATTGTTGCAGGAAAGGATACGCCAACTAGGGTGAAGGTGGAGGAGTTGAGGTGATATTATTATAGTTTGCAATTAATAGAAGAGCTGTACTTCATAACTTAAGCAAATTTAACAGGTACTGAATGCACTGCCGCCGCCATCTCAATAATCAATGAAGCATTTTTTTCAATCGCATTGCCAACAACAATCACATCAGCGCCAGCTTTACAATTGAGATATGCTTTTTCTGGTTCTAGAATTCCACCTCCAACTATTAATGGAACAGAAATATTTTTTGCAACCGATTCAATCATGTTTTCAGTAATAGCTCTTTTAGCCCCACTGCCCGCATCCATATAAATTAATTTCATGCCCAGCATTTCACCAGCCATTGCAGTACACATTGCTATTTCATTTTTATCGGCAGGTATCGGAGATGCATTGCTTATATAAGATACAGTTGTTGGCGCACCGCCATCTATTACCATATATCCTGTAGGCATGATTTCGAGTCCGCTCATTTTTACAAACGGTGCCGAAACTACATGCTGACCAATCAATAATTCAGGATTGCGGCCACTGATTAATGAAAGATAAAGTAGTGCATCAGCATACTTACTAACTTGTGATGGACTACCTGGAAATAAAATTACAGGAATAGAACAGTTCTTTTTTATATGTAGAATACAATCGTCAAGATGGTTGGAAATAACCAGGCTTCCACCTACCAAAAAATAATCAACCTTAGCTGTGTGAGAAAGTTCAATCAGTTCGTCCAGTACAATCTTATCCGCCTTATCGGGGTCAATAAGTACGGCAAAAGATTTTTGTCCTTGCTTTTTTCTTTGTTCCAGTGATTGATAAATACCTGTCTTCATACTGTCCGGTTGGATTCCTGCAAAAATGCGAAAATATTTCCGGTTTACCCATTCGATTTTCATCTTTAATGAATAACAATAAAAATGATTTTAAACAAGCAAAACTACGACTACCTGCCTGCCGGCAAACTAAATCAGACGTCTGTTGCAATCATTGATTTATTATTCTATTCGTTTTTGAATCAGTTTTATAGATTTCGATTATGTGGAATCAATAGAGTTTAAAAATAAAAATTTTATAGTTTAATAAATAGAATTTTACTTTTTATGCAACTTCTTTTTTTAACAACTTGTCAGAACAAACAAATTTTATTCATAAAAAGAAATGATCAGGCGTCTTTAAAATGTTCATATCGATCAAAAATTTTCTTAACTAAAAAACCAATAGGAGAAATTGATTTTTTTTAGTCTATAAAACTTGTATGTTAAAAAATCATTATCATTCTGTTATTAAATCCTTATTCATTCAGCCTTTCAGCCAATCGATTTAATATAACACTTGTGCAGCCTGCTTTTCATTGCACTTCAAAGCTTTAAAACCTTACCTGAAAGGTGTTTAATACAATCAGGTTTCAGCATTGTATTTCACTAAGCTTGATAATCAAGTTTTCCAAAAAAAATTTTGAAAAAAATCTTAATTTGAAGTGTATAAGCCCTGAAATGAAGTACAGGCTTGCTTTTAAAAATATTCCACATCCCTTATCCACCTTTGTGGATATTTGAAAATAGGAAATACTGATTGCAAAAAATACTTTCGTTATGGTCTTTCACCTGAAAGCAGGATCAACCAAAACCCAAAAAAATTCTTTTTAGTTATGGCAAGTAAAAAAGCAGCATCCGTTAAAAGCGGTTTGCAATTCAATCGTCGCTTTACACGAGACAATAAAGATGTGTACGATTTGTTTGAATATGATTACCGTACTTCTGT
>JANPEU010000561.1:0-5002 GCA_031423175.1 Bacteroidota bacterium | reverse complement strand
TGACTGCCATAAGCTGATCCATTTTAAAAATTTTAAATCATTGGTAATTGAATAATAAACTCAGCATCTTCGCCTTCCTTCGTTTTTACCTTCAATTCCCCTCCATGTGCTTTAATAATATCATAACTAAGCGATAAACCCAGCCCTGTTCCCTGCCCGGTGGGTTTGGTGGTAAAGAAGGGCTGAAAGATTTTATCCAGTATTTTTTGTGGGATGCCATTGCCGTTATCTTTTACACTTACTTCAATCTTGCCATTTGCTTTTTTTGTACTTACTGAAACACTTGGTTCATAAGTATCTCCTAATTGTTTTTTCTTTTCATAAACTACATAAAAAGCATTTGTAATTAAATTCAGGAGCACTCTTCCGATATCCTGCGGTATGATATTGATGTTCCCAATTGTTTCATCAAAATCTGTTTTCATGGTTGCATTAAAGGATTTATCCTTTGCTCTAAGTCCATGATAAGCTAACCGTAAATATTCATCAGCTAAAGCATTGATATCGGTTGGCTCTTTTACGCCGCTACTGCTGCGGCTGTGTTGCAGCATGCCTTTTACAATTTCACCGGCACGTTTACCATGATGATTTATCTTTTCTAAATTTTGTTTTAAATCGTTGGCTATTGCTGCGGCATCTTCTAAATTTCCTTTAGCAATTTCTTCATTCATTTCATCTACCAGTTCTGTACTTACTTCGCTAAAGTTGTTGACAAAATTTAACGGGTTTTGTATTTCATGGGCAATGCCAGCTGTGAGTTCTCCAAGGCTGGCCATTTTTTCTGACTGGATGAGTTGGGATTGGGTGGATTTTAAATCACTATATGCCTTTTCAATTTTCTTTTTTGCTTTTTGTTTTTCACTATTGTTCCAAAATAAAAAAATTACCAGCAATATAAAAGCACTAATTATGGCATATTGTAAATTTCTTGTCTTTTTTGCATCATTATCTTTTTTTGCCTGCTCTGCCTGTGCCAGCACATCTTTTTTCTTTTGTTCATATTCCATCCTTATACGTTGAGTGTTTTGCGCCATTTCTGTATTGTTTGCGTTATTGTAAAGTGAATCATAAACCAGCCTGTACTCCAATGCTTTTTTAAAGTCCTCAATTGTATAGTGATAATTAAAAAGAGCATTATAGGCATCCGCCATTTCCTTTAAAAGCCCATGTTGTTTTGAAGTTTCAAAAGCTGCATGCGCATAATACCCGGCACTATCCTTTTCATTTAATTTGCAGAAAACTAAGCTTAAATTGGCCTGTATCCAGGCCACACCGGGGTAATTTTTTTCCTTTTCCCATACTGATAATATCTGCCTGTAATTTTGAGCTGCACCTTTAAAATCTTTTTGCTCAAACTGTGTGTTAGCTTTTAGCTCCAGTATCCTTGCGATATTTCCATCACTCTTTAGAGCTATAGCCATCTTTAATGCCCTCTCTAACAACTCCTGCTTCCTTTCCGGCTGCTTTGTTTGGTCATAAATAATGCAAAGTTTTACTGTTGCATCCAAAACCAGCAATTCATTTTTAAGTCCACTTACAATGTCAAGGTATTTTTTGCCATGATATTCAGAAAGGCTGTCGTTACCAGTTACCCGGTAATACTCGCTAAGTGTTGTATTGGCATTTGCAATCATGTATTGATTATTCATTTCTTCTCCTACTTTTAATGCCTCAAGGGCCATTAAAATAGCACTGTCATCTTTATTACCATTCGAGTACAAATAGGATAAAAAAATAAGTCCCTGCGATAATCTATTATTCCATTTAAGTTCTTTTGCTAGTTCCACGCCTTGTTTTGCATATAGTATTGCATTGTTTAAGTCAGTATTCATTAAAGTGTAGCTGTAGTTGAAAAGATTTTTTATCCGGATGGTATCTTTTTCTTTATTTAGGTCAAGTAAAATTTTCAGACTGTCTGCGTTGTTATTTTGAGCTGTACAACAATTGCCTTGGAAAAAAAAAGCAGCAGATAATAAAAATATTTTTATCATATTCAAAGATTAATTGGTAACTCAATAACAAATTCAGCGCCTTCACCTTCTTTCGTCTCCACCTTGAACTCACCACCATGTGCTTTCACAATATCATAACTAGTCTGAATCACGGATTTGCACGGATTGTTGGATTTCACTGATTTGGTTATGTTGTTCATCCGTGTAATCTTTTAATCTTTATAATCTGTGATTCAGACAATGGGCAGAATAATAAAAAATTCACTCCCTTCTCCCTCTTTCGTTTCCACTTTCAACTCACCACCATGTGCTTTTACAATATCATAACTCAATGATAAACCCAAACCCGTTCCTTGCCCGGTGGGTTTGGTAGTAAAGAAGGGTTGAAATATTTTGTCCAATACTTTTTGTGGGATGCCATTGCCGTTGTCTTTTACACTAATTAAAACTTTATCTGCAACTTTTTTTGTACTTACAGAAACAGTTGGCTCGTATCCACCATCCGCCGTCGCTGAAGCTTTGGCGGACAAAGCATAAAATGCATTGTTGATTAAATTCAGAACAACTCTTCCAATATCCTGTGGGACGATATTGATATTACCAATCGTTTCATCAAACTCTGTTTTCATTGTTGCATTAAAGGATTTGTCTTTTGCTCTTAATCCATGATAAGCTAATCTTAAATATTCATCTGCCAGTACATTGATGTTAGTTGGTTGTTTTACACCACTGCTGCTGCGACTGTGTTGCAGCATACTTTTTACTATATCACCGGCCCGTTTACCATGATGATTTATTTTTTCTAAGTTTTGTTTTAAATCCTGTGCTATCAGTTTTGCATCTTCTGTATTTCCTTTATCTATTTCACTATTCATTTCATCAACTAACTCTGAACTTACTTCACTAAAATTATTTACGAAGTTCAACGGGTTTTGAATTTCATGGGCAATACCAGCGGTAAGTTCTCCAAGGCTTGCCATTTTTTCGGATTGAATGAGCAGATGCTGGGTAGATTTTAAATCATCTAATGTGGCTCTTATTTCCGCGGTTTGCCTGTTCACTTCTTCCTGCAGAATCTTTTGCCGGTTTATAGCCTGTTCCTTTTTTTCTTCTGACAATTGAAGCACCTGTTTTGCATTTTCCCGTACTTCGTTAATAAATTCTTTGAAACGCATGGCCACATAGACCAATAGTGATATCGGAAAAGAAAGTAAGGTACCTGTCCCGTATAATCTGTTAAATGGAAAAAAGGAGGACTTGTAGATACTTTCGGCAATACTACCGGTCATTGACCATAGTACTGTCAAAATCAATCCTGCAACGATTGCCCATTGGGCACCTTTAATTGATTTCCACGAAGAAATAATGTAATAAGAACAAATTGCTATGAGCATACCGCTCCAGAGAAATTCTGAAAGTTTTGGTAAAAGCAAACTTATTATCAGAAAAAGTAAGGTGATCCCCAGAAAAGCTCTTAAACCAATAAAAACAATTCCCATTACTTTCTTCCAACTTGCGGTTTTTATTATTTCCCTCTTTGAAACCAGATAATATACAGCACCCAGCATACCCGTGCCATACCATACAACCTGAAAATTATTGGGTAAAATAAATCCACTCAGCGATACAATCAGGGATATGAACATAAATATTTTAAAATCCCATATCAACTTACGGTTAAAAATATTTATTAAGATCAGTGGTATTGTAAAGTAACTTAATTGCCGACATAATCGACCGAAAAAATCATACAATGTGCGTTGTGTGGAGGAAATATTGTGCCCAAAATTAAGAAAGCTGGAAAAGATGAATAAAGTACAAAGTGTTGTGAAAATGGAGATCAGCCAGAGATTTTTATCACGTGGATTCAAAAATGCCAATAACAAAAACAACAGGAATAAAATGGCTGATACTGAAATCCAGGCGGTAAGTAACATTTCATAGGTTTCAAGGTACTCCGAAAAAATATCATAATATGCAGGGCCTGTCAGCATGATGAACAGTTGAGAACCTAATCTTTGAGATTTTAACAAGTGAGGCGGAAAAGGAGATAATCTATCAACGAAATGAAAAGCGACCATATGTTCTTTGCCGGCTGCCATGTCAACCAGAACAGGTAATCTTTCATTGGGGTTGAATTCCTGGAAAGGGCTACCATCTGCACCCGTATTTCCAAAGGACTGAATGAATTTTCCGTCGATATAAAGGTCAATGGCTGCCCAGCAATAAAACCGCAGGCCCAGTCGCATATTTCCAAAACTACTGTCCAATTTAAAATGAAGCCGGAACCACCCTTCCGCCTGGCCATTCTTATTTGCATTTTTTGGATTAAGGTCAGCCGGTTTAAATTTCTTCCATCCGGTAAGATCGATATCCTTGTTTGCCCAAGTAGAATCATGCCCATCCCTGAACCGCCAGCCATCCAATGTAGCGATGAGAATATCCTGGTTCCTGGCAAACATGGCAGGCGACAGGGAAATAACTGTATCCTGTGCATGACAGAAATTAATGCCAACGAACAATAGCAGCAGAAATGATTTAAATGACTTCATGCAGTTGGTTAAATGACTAGTAATTGAATAATAAATTCTGTTCCTTCATTTTCTTTTTCTCTTTACTTTTATTTCCCCACCATATGCTTTTACAATATCATAAATTGTCTGAATCACAGATTTGCACGGATTTATTGATTTCACTGATTTTTTTATACTATTCATTTGTTTAATCTTTTAATCATTTCAATCCCTGCCTGCCAGCAGGCAGGCGTGATTCAGACAACCGGCAGTTGAATAATAAACTCACTTCCTTCCCCTTCTTTCGTTTCCACTTTCAGTTCCCCACCATGTGCTTTTACAATATCATAACTTAAGGATAAACCTAAACCAGTTCCCTGTCCTGTTGGTTTGGTAGTAAAGAAGGGTTGAAATATTTTATCCAAAACTTTTTGAGGGATGCCGTTGCCGTTGTCCTTTACAGAAACAAGAACTTCAGCCCCCCTGCCTCCGCCAAGAGGCGGAGGGTTCTTAACAGTCTTTACGGTTACTGTCGGT
>JANPEU010000560.1:0-3030 GCA_031423175.1 Bacteroidota bacterium | reverse complement strand
AATTTCTTACAGATAGAACGTCTTCGGGGACTTTCTCCATACAGGCAGGACCTGATATTGTAGGCAAAAAGAAATACACTTATGAGGCCGTAAAAAGAAATGCAGAAAAATTTGTGAAATACGATTTAAAAAATGACCAGTAGGTTGTTTGCACATGTTTAGTGATCATTCAGGAAACACACTCCAGTACAGCAGCACCACCCTTCTTCTTGCATCATCTATTTTATAATCAGAGATTCTCGGATTGGGCAATTCATCGCCTTTGCCTTCATACGTGTAGAGAATACTTTTTAAATTATTGCCAGGTTGAAAACGCTGATCAAAATATTTTTTAAACAAACTCATTGCTTCTTCTGCCCGCAGCCGCGATAACTCTTTATTCAAATCCCTATTTGTTGGATTCGGAATTTTAATTCCTGCTTTTATTTCTTTATATAAAACAGAACCTTCGGCTATAGAAGTGCCATCGGCAAAACCATTGGCATTGATAACAACCGAAAGATCAACACCGGGATATTTTTTAATAAACGATTCTATTTCATTTGCAGCCGGATCAAATATTTTAGAAATGGTTTGTGCTGCCAATGCAGATACTTTGTATTTACCCGGTTCAAAAATAATATCCTCATCTATTTTTAAAACCAAGGTACGGCTGAGCAAATCATTTATCATTACCAGTTTATCAGCAGTTGATTTTAGAAGTTCGTTTGTGATCTCAAGATTTTTACGAATCGTTTCCCAATCACTTTTATCGATAGCCGTTTTCCCTTCTAAGATTGCTTTCTGCGCCTGCAGTTTATCAATCTCTGCTTTGGATACGCCAACAAACCGCTGTATGCGTACGGCTGTGGTATCATCTATTTCATTATTCTCTGCTTTTTTCTTTATTTGCTCGTTCAAATCATTCAATGCATTTTCATTCGCAGTCAATTGAGGTTCTTTTGATCTTAAATCTTCCCAGGCTGCTATTACTTTTTTTTGTGAGCTGCATGCAGAAAGTAATACCGTAGAAAGAAAAAATAGTAATAAAAGTTGTGAGTGTTTATTGAGCATTACAAAAAAAATTAGTGATGTTGTTTTTAAAATTAGAAAAGTTTTAATCAGAAAAAAAATATTATATCAGATCAGCAATATTTAGTTTTTCAGTCCGGTTAAAATAAATTTGCATGCCCACCTTTAAATATATATCTTCAAAACTTCAATTACTTATTTACTAAACCTGTTCTAATTCTAAATTTTAAAACCCAATACTCGCTATTTTAAAACCTCTTAGACAGGAAATTAATTTTTATTATTCACCAGCCTACGCCATGCTTCGGCAGGCAGGCTAAAAAGCTAAACACATGAAAAAAGTATTTTTTTTGGGGCTGTTTATTACAGCCGCATTCTTTGCAAACAGCCAGGGCAGCACCCTGTACAAGGTAAACGTTGTAAAACCCAAAGCCGGAATGAAATCTGCTTTTGAAGCTTTTTGGAAAATGCACCTGGACAAATACCATAAAACTTCTGACAAAAGAAATGTGTATGAAGTAACCAGTGGACCAGAAAGCGGTTCTTATGTCATTGTAGAAGGTCCTATTTCTTATGCCGACATGGATAAAAAAATGCCTGCTGCAAAAGAACATGCTCTTGATTTAGAAAAGAATTTTTCTCCCAAACTGGAACCCGGCAGTCAAAATTTTATTGCCCAGTGGAGAGATACATTGAGCTATAAAGCTGATGCCGTAGCCGATAAGTTTCTTCTTACTATTACAATGGTCAAAGACGGTAAGATGGCAGATTATCTTACTGAGTTAAGAAAATCAATGTTAATACTTGGCAAAATAGGCAGTCAATTAAGTTTTTCTACATTGGTAAAACAATTTGCTGGCTCCAGCCCTACAATAATGAGTATAAGAAACCTGAAAGATGGGTTTCAGGAACTGGAAGCTGATTATTTTAAAACACCGCCCAATGCGTTCAGAGAAGCTTATGTAAAAGAATATGGACAGGAAGCATGGGATAAAAGAGTTAAATTATTAGTTGATGATGTTGTAAGCCGGGAACAGCATTTTGAAATACGTCGTGCCGATATGAGTTCGCCAAAATAAAATTCGTTATTGAAATTAAATCCCGGGTTAATTTACTCCGGGATTTTTTTTATGTAATTGATAAAAGAACCTGCCATGCTTCTCTTATTTTGTTTTCATCCAATAATTTTTTAGCATAGCGATGAATTTCTTTTTCCATCTCATCGGGGTTAAGTGAATAATACAGCACAATATTTTTCAGGTTATCATCATAAAAGGAAGGATCTACCTCGGGCAGCTCTTTTACATTTGCTAACTGACCCAAATTATTTCCGGTAAGTAATTGGCTGAAACGGATAGCTTCCGGCAACGCATCTACACCTATTCCTAATTCAGTATTTGGTTTTGGCACTAGAAATAAGTTTGTTTCGTCCACCTTACAATACCAGTCGCCACCCAACCTTGCCACATGATTTATTTTTCGCTGATCTAGTTTATTATTTTCATCGAGGAGCGAATCATCAATATGCATAAGCAACACTTCGCAGATAACTAAGTTACCTGCACCCCCTTCTGTACCCAGTGGTTTTACTTCAATCACTTTACATTCCAGTTTCACCCTGCTTTCTTTTACCATGGGTGGTTTTACAATTGTTGCGGGAACAGGGGTGAACCCAGCCTTTACAAATTCATTTTCTCCTTTCGCATACTCGCAACTTGATAAGGACACCTGGTGAACCATATCGTACGTAACAATATTGATAACAACTTCCGGCACTTCCATTACATTTTCAAGTGTATGCTTTGTTGTATTATTTCTTACTCTTCTTGCGGGAGAAAAAATAACAATTGGCGGATTGGTAGAAAATAAATTGAAAAAGCTGAATGGGCTCAGATTTACATTTCCGTTTTTATCTACTGTACTTGCAAAGCAAACAGGCCGTGGCGCTATTACATGCTGCAGGTAGTATTGCTTTTCGGCAGGTATTAATTTATTAAGATCGAAAATCATTTTATAAAA